>CAIMEK010000439.1 GCA_903839965.1 uncultured Acetobacteraceae bacterium
CTCGGCGCGGTGAGCGGTGTATAGGCATGGCGCGCAGCCGCGATCAGGGGCTCGACGAGTTGCTGGCGACCGATCCGCCAGGCGCGCTCTCGGCCGATCGCGGCGATGCCTGGGCGATCCACCTGCTGCCGATCGCCGACGCGCTGGCGAAGGCAGAGCAGCGCTACGACGCGATGCTCCCGCAGGTCGACCCGCGCAACGCCACCGATTTCCTGCCCGACTTCGAGCGCGTGCTCGGCCCCGACCCGCTCGGCCGCGACCAGGGCGCGCTTTCCCTCGGTCAGCGCCAGCAGCTCGCCTACCAGCGTTGGGTGTTCCAGGGCGGCTGCGCGCCGAACTTCTATATCGCGCTGGCGGCCAGCCTCGGCATCACCATCGGCATCGAGGAATTCTCCGACAACCCCACCGGCGGCTGCGTCTGCGGCGACGTGCTGGCGCCGGAGGCCGATGCGCTCACCTGGCGGATCACGATGCCGGCGACGCTGGTGCAGGAAGCCATCACCGGCGCCTGCGACTGCGGCGATCCGCTCGGTTGGTTCCTGACCGACCTGTTGCCTGCCCTCATCAATCTCTACGCGCAGCCGCACACGCTGCCGGTTTTTGTTCTGGAGTGATGCAATGGATCGCACGACCGCCACGAACTACGTCACCGTCGCCGGCAAGCGTGTCTTTGTGGATCGGAACCTGAGCACCGGCGTGGCCGGCACCACCCAGACGGCCGCTGACCACACCGCCTGGCAGGAAGAGATCATGGCGGTGATCGAGGACGCAGGTCTCGTCGGCGACGCCGGCGACAACACGCAACTGCTGCAGGCCCAACGCCTGAAGCGCGCCCTCCATGTTCTGGTGTTCACGCCGGCCGGGTCGACGCTGGATGGTGTCGCGATCGCGTGGGCCAACGGCGGCAACTGGATTGTGCCGGCCGGTGTGCTCGGCGCGGACGCCGAGGCGGTAGGCGGCGGCGGTGGCTCGGGCGCCTCGTATGGCACCGGCGCGATCGCGGGGGCCGGTGGCGGCGGCGGCCGCGCGAGAGGACGAGTTCCCCTGACGCCGGGCGCGGCCATCGCGATCCATGTCGGCCTGGGCGGGGCGGCCGGCATCCTGACCGGCGTGACGCCATCAAGCGGCGGAGCGGGGGGCACCACGTCGATCGGATCGCTGATGACCGCGCTGGGCGGGTATGGCGGCCTGGCGATGAGCGGAGTTGCCTTTGGAGGGTCGGGCATTGGGGGCAGTGCCGCAGGCGGGCAATATAATGAGAGTGGCGGCCCGGGCAGCCTGGGCATCGCGCTGGGCGGCGGCGCTTATTACTCGTCCGTCGGCGGAGCGCCCGGTGGCGGCGGCATGAATGTGCCGGGCGTCAGCGCCGGCCCCTCGGACGGCAGCCCCGGACTGTTCGCCGGACAGGGCGCGAATGGTTCGATGAACGGGGGCAACGGCGCCCTCGGCGCGACCGGCAAAATCATCATGGTGTACTGAGCATGACCCAGGCGCTCATCGCGGCCGGCTACATCGCCGCCGTCTCCCCCGAAGCCTTTCCGGTGCACCCCGAGTTCGTGTGGACCGATATCTCGGCCGTGAGCCCGCCCCCGCAGGCCGGCTGGACGGCGAGCTGCACGGGGGGCGTGTGGAGCTACGCGCCGCCGACCGCGCCGCCCGCACCCGCGCTGGCGCCGGCCGCAAAGGCGGCGCTGGACGCCTCGGACATCACCATCATCCGGTGCTTCGAGCATGGCGTCGCGGTGCCGGCGGAGTGGATCGCCTACCGCGCCGCGCTGCGGCCGATCGCGGCGGGCACGTCCACCGCCACCGAACTGCCGGCGATGCCGGCCTATCCGAGCGGAACATGAGGGGAATGGCCATGCGCATGCTCATCCTGCTGCTGGTGCTGGCACTCGCCGGCGTCGCCCGTGCC
>CAIMEK010000440.1 GCA_903839965.1 uncultured Acetobacteraceae bacterium
CTGCTGGTCGAGCAGAACGCCCGCATGGCGCTCGCCCTGGCGCACCGCGCCTACGTGCTGGGCTCCGGGCGGCTAGTGGCCGAGGGTCCGGCGGCCAGCCTCGCCCGCGACGAGCGCGTGCGCAGCGCCTATCTCGGCCTGGAGGATCGGTAGGAAGCCATCGCGTCCGAAGGGCACCCGACGCCGCGCTGGTAACTGTTGCGATCCTGCATTAGCGTGCCGGAGCCGCCAAGGCACAGCGACCGGGTGGCATTCGGGAGTGAAAACATGAGCACACGCAGGCAGTTTCTGGGCTATGGGTCCGCGCTCGCCGCCGTCGCCGCGCCCGCGAGCCTCGCGCTCGCCCAGAACGTGACCCAGACCAGCACCTTCCACGGCTCGGGCCTGGTTGGCACGCTGGAAAGCGCCACCATCGCCAGCACCGTGCCGACCGCGTTCAAGGAAGCGCCGGGTCTGGCCGAACTGGTGAAGCTGGGCAAGCTACCGCCGGTTGCCGAGCGCCTGCCCTCCGAGCCCTTGGTGCTGAAGCCGCTGCAGAGCATCGGCCGCTACGGCGGCACCTGGCGACGCGGCTTCATCGGACCGGCCGACGGCGAGAACGGCAACCGCATCAACTCCTCCGACAAGCTGCTGTTCTGGGATGCCACCGGCAGCAAGATCGTGCCCGGCGCCGCCAAGGGCTGGGAGATGAGCCCCGACGGCAAGACCTTCACCCTGTTCCTGCGCAAGGGCATGAAGTGGTGGGGCGGCACCCCCTTCACCGCCGACGATTTCGTGTTCTGGTTCGAAGACATCTACTCCAACAAGGACATCGTGCCGACGCCGATCCCCGACCTCACGCCCAGCGGGAAGCCGGGCCGGCTGGTGAAGATCGACGAGACCACCGTGCAATTCCAGTTCGACACACCATTCTTCCTGTTCGTCGACCTGATGGCCGGAGATACGCAGATCGGCGGCGGGCAGTCGATTCAACAGTCGATCGGCAATTACTTCGGCGCCTACAGCCCGGGACACTACCTCAAGCAGTTCCTGCCGAAATACTCCTCCGAGGCCAACGTGAACCGGCTTGCGCGCGAGCTGGGCTATGACAACTGGGGACGCCTGTTCAACTACAAGAAGGACTGGCTGCTCAACCCGGACCTGCCGACGCTCGGCCCGTGGCACACGGTAAAGCCGATCAACACGCCGACCTGGGTGATGGAGCGCAACCCGTACTACTGGACTGTCGATACCGAGGGCAACCAGCTTCCCTACATCGACAACGTCGTCATGATACTGGCCGAGAATCCGGAGGTAGTGAGCCTGCGCGCCATGGCCGGCGAGTACGACATGCAGGAGCGCTTCATCGACCTGCAGAAGCTGCCGCTGCTGCTGGAAAACCGCGACCGCGGCAACTACGACGTCCACCTCGACCTGGCCTTCAACGGCACCGACATGGCGATTCAGATCAACCTCAGCTACACCGCCGATCCGGAAGTTGCGAAGTGGCTGCAATCCGTGGACTTCCGCCGCGCGCTGTCGCTCGGCATCGATCGTGACCAACTCAACGAGACCTTTTGGCTCGGGCTCGGCACTGCCGGCTCGGTGGCGCCCGCCGAGGCGCTGCCGCACAACCCGGGGCCGGAGTGGCGCAAGCGGTGGTCGACCTACGAGCCCGATCGCGCCAACAAGATGCTGGACGCACTGGGCCTGACCAGCAAGGACTCGGAAGGCTACCGGCTGCGTACCGACAACGGCCAGCGGCTGACGCTGCAGCTCGAGTCGGTGAACGCCAGCATGAATTATCCCAAGCAGATGGAGATGGTGGCCCAGCAGTGGCGCAAGATCGGCATTTTTGGCGACGTGAAGCAGATGGAGCGCAGCTTCGCCTTCCAGCGGCTCACTGCCAACCAGGACCAGATCAACATCTGGAACAATAGCGGCTCGGAAGTGATCTTCCTGTTTCCGCGCCATTCCCTGCCGGTGGACGTCACCGAGGCACATCTCGGCATCGAGATTGCCAAATGGTACTCCTCCAACGGCAAGCAGGGAACGGAGCCGAAGGATCCGGAGCTCAGGCGCGCGCTCGAGCTGTTCCGCTCAGCGGCCGGGCAGGCGGAGGAGGAACGCACCCGGACGGCGCAGGAGATCTGGAAGATCATCGTCGAGCAACAATACTCGATCGGCACCGTCGGCCAGTCTCCGGCGCTGCAGGGCGTTCGCGTTGTCAGCCGCAGGCTCGGCAACATTCCCAGCCGCGGCTGCATCGCCCAGCACTGCCGCACGCCCGGAACCTCGCATCCCGAGACCTGGTTCTTCAAGGCATGAGGACGGACAGGCAAGGATAATGCGTCGAGCCCGGCTGGCCGTCCGACCGGCCCCACTTTTGTGAATCAGGCTTTCCGAGGCGGCCGCCGCAAACGATCACACGCCAGGGCTACCCGGGCCGACGGCCCGGGTTGCCGCGAGGTTCGACCCGTTCAGTTCGCCGGCCGAACCTTCGTCAGTTCCATCTTCCACACGTTCGCGGTGAGCTGCACGTCGGCCACGCTCTTGTTGACCGCGACGCGGTAGATCGGCTGCATCAGGGTCACGTAGTTGGCGTTGTCGACCAGGATGCGGGCATAGCGCTCGTAGATGACCGCCTGCTTCGCGGCATCGAGCTCTGCCGCGCCGGCGGAGACGATGTCCTTGATCTCCTGGTCGGGCGTCCAACGCATCCGCGCGGCCACCCGCTGCACCGAAGCGCCGGTCCACAGATACGGGTTGGGCGACGGCGAATTCCACGGCGCCATTGTCGCCTGCAGCTTGCCCGCGTTGAACTGGCTGCGCCAGTTGACGTTGTCCATCGGCCGCAGCGTCATCTTGATGCCGACCCGCGCCAGGTCGGCCTGCATCTTCTGCGTCAGCAGCGCGTAGGAAGTGCTGAAATAGGTCGCGCTGGGGTAGGTCAGCTCGAACTCGAAGCCGGCCGGCGCCCCGGCGGCGGCAAGCAATTGGCGCGCCTTCGCCAGGTCCTCATGGTAGCCGAACGCCTTGGTCTGCGCCGCGGTCGTGCCGGCGATGCCGTTCGGCAGGAACGATGGCGGCCGTTCGGCGAAGCCGCCCACCAGCGCCTTGATCATGCCGTCGTAGTCCAGCGCCATCGCCACCGCCCGCCGTGCCTCGGGCTTGGCGAGCACCGGATTCAGCGTGGTGTCCGAGGACATCATGAAATACAGCGTATCGGTGCTGCTGCCCTGGATCACCTTCACGTCCGCATTGCCCGCCAGGGTGTCGAGCTGTTCGGCGGAGAGGTTCATGGCGATATCGATGTCGCCCTTGCGCACCGCCAGCAACTGCGCACCGCCATCGGAGATGTGGCGGATGACGATGCGTTCGAACGGTGCGGTGCCGCCCCACCAGTTCGGGTTGCGCCTGAGTTCGACCTCCGAATTCCGCTCCCAGCGCACCATGTGGTAGGCGCCAGTGCCGGCGGAAACGCTGTTGAGCCAGTTGGTCGCCTTGTCCGTCTGGTCGGCGCCCGGGTCAGCCACGGCCCCTTGCGCCAGCGCCATCTTCTTCGAATAGATGTAGAAGGCCGGCGAAGTCATGTCGATCAGCAGCGGTTCGGCCGGGTTCTTCACGCCGACATCGACCGTCATCGGATCGACGATCGTCACCGCGCCCATGTTGGCCGCAACGATCGCCGGCTGGTCCTTCAGATTGATCAGCCGGTCGAGCGAGAACTTCACATCCTCCGCGGCAAACGGCGAGCCGTCCCAGAACTTCACGCCCGGCCGCAGCTTGAAGCGCCACGTCTTGCCGCCGTCCATCGGCGTCCACTCGGTCGCCAACCCCGGCTTGAGGTTGACGAGGTCGTCGGGGGCGAGCGTCACCAGCGTGTCGTAGACCGCGCCGAGTGTCAGCGGCGGCGTGAGATCCGACGAACGGGCGGTGTCGTAGTTGCGTCCGTCGCTGATATCGAGCCCGATGACCAGCGTCGCCTTCTTTTGTGCCAGCGCCGGCCCCGCGGCCAGCAATGACAGACCCATGGCAGCGGCCAGACGTAACATACGCATGTTTCCTGGTCCTTTTCCTTGACGCGTCGAGGCTATACCAGCCCATCACGAAACGAAAGCGACAACGAAATCCGCCCGCGCCGCGCCTCAGACGCGCCCCGGGAAATGGCAGGCCACCATCTGTCCCGCAACACCGGGCGCCAGCACGGGCGTCTGCGCGGCGCAGATCGCTTCCGCGACCGGGCAGCGCGTGCGGAACCGGCACCCCGACGGCGGCGAAATCGCCGACGGCGGCTCCCCCTTCATCGCCACCCGCCGCCGCGTCCGCTCGATCCGCGGGTCGGGCACCGGGGCCGCCGAAATCAGCGCCCGCGTATAGGGGTGCAGCGGGCGCGCGAACAGGTCCCCTGCCCCGGCGATTTCCATCACGCGGCCGAGATAGAGCACGACGATGCGGTCGCACACGTGCCGCACCACCGCGAGATCGTGCGCGATGAACAGGTAGGTCAGTCCCAGCCGCTCCTGCAGGTCGGCCAGGAGATTGATGATCTGCGCCTGGATGTTCACATCCAGCGCCGAAACGGGCTCGTCGGCCACGATCAGTTCCGGCCCCACCGCCAGCGCCCGCGCAATCGAAATCCGTTGCCGCTGCCCGCCGGAAAACTCGTGCGGGAACCGCCCGGCATGCGCCGGCGCAAGCCCGACCAGGTCGAGCAGTTCCGCCACCCGCGCCGCCGGGTCGCTCGCCAGCCCATGCAGCACCAGCGGCCCCGCCAGGATGTCGCCCACCGTCATGCGCGGATTGAGCGAGGCGTACGGGTCCTGGAAGATCATCTGCATCCGCCGGCGCAACGGCTGCATCTCGGCCATGCTCGCCCGCGTGATGTCCTGGCCCTCGAAGGCGATGGACCCCGCCGTGGGCGTATGCAGCCGCACGATCAGCCGCGCCAGCGTCGACTTGCCGCAGCCGCTCTCGCCGACCAGGCCGACCGTCTCGCCCCGGAACACCTCGAGATCGACGCCGTCCACCGCCCGCAGCACCCGCTTGGGCGTGAACAGCGAGTCCCGCGGCAGCACGAAATGCTTCGCCACCCCCACCAGCCGCAGCACCGGCGCCGCCTGCTCGATCCGCGCCGGCGCCGCCGCGGCCGCCGGCCGCTTCGGCGCGCGCAACGCCATGCCGTCCTGGGTCACCCAGCAGCGGGCGGCCCGCCCCGGCCCCGCCGGCAACAGCGCCGGCGGCACGGTGCAGCGCGGCTCGGCGAACGGGCAGCGGGCCTGGAACCGGCACCCCGCCGGCCAGGCGCGCGGATCGGGCGGCTGCCCCTCGATGGTCGCCAGGCGCCGATCCTGCGTCGTCGCATCGATCCGCGGCGCGGCATGCAGCAACGCCCAGGTATAGGGATGCCGCGGATCGGTCAGCAGGTCCTCCGGCGCCCCCTCTTCGACAACCTCGCCGGCGTACATCACCAACACCCGCGAGCAGACATTGGCGATTACGCCGAGGTCGTGGCTGATCAGCACCACCGCGGTGCCGAAGCTCGCGTTCAGCTCGCGCAACAGGTCGAGGATCTGCGCCTGGATCGTCACGTCGAGCGCCGTCGTCGGTTCGTCGGCGATCAGCAGCACCGGCTCGTTGGAGAACCCCATCGCCAGCATGACCCGCTGGCGCATGCCACCGGAGAACTGGTGCGGATAGGACCCTACCGCGCGGTCGGGCGCCGAAACTCCCATCCGCCGCAGCAGTTCGATCGCCCGCGCCCGCGCCGCCGCCGCGGTGAACCGCCCATGCGCGGTCATCGCCTCGACCAGTTGCTTGGCGATCCGCAGCACCGGGTTCAGCGACGTCATCGGGTCCTGGAACACCATGGCAATCTCGCGCCCACGCACGGCGCGGATGGCGCCTTCGTCCAGCGCGGCGAGATCTTTGCCCCGGAACAGGATTTCGCCGGCGACGATGCGCGCCGGCTCGTCGAGCAGGCGCATGATCGATTTCGCCAGCACGCTCTTGCCCGAGCCGGATTCGCCGACGATCCCCAGCGTGTCGCCGGCCCGCAGCGTGAAACTCACCCCGTCGACCGCCCGCACCGGCCCGGAATCCATGAGGAACCAGGTGCGCAGCCCGCGCACCTCCAGCAGCGGCGCTTCAGCGGGTGCGGGCATGCGGATCGAGCCAGTCACGCAGGCCGTCGCCCATGAAGTTGAAGCCCATCACCACGGTCAGGATGGCCAGGCCCGGAAACGTCGCGACCCACCATTGCTGCACCAGCTCGCGGCCCTCCGCGACCATCGCGCCCCACTCGGGGGCCGGCGGCGTCACCCCCAGGCCAAGGAACGACAGGCCGGCGAACACCAGGATCGCATTGCCGAGGTCGAGCGTCACCAGCACGATCAGCGGCCCGACCGCGTTGGGCATGATCTGGCGGAACAGGATATGCACCGGGCCGAACCCCACGGTCTGTGCGGCCTCGACATATTCCAGCGCCCGCTGCCCGATCACCAGGCTGCGCGCGAGGCGGGCGAATTTCGGCCACCACACCACCAGCATGGCGATCATCGTGTTCAGCGTGCCGATGCCCAGCGCTGCCGCGATCGCCATCGCCAGGATGATCGGCGGAAAGCAGAACACCAGGTCGGTCAGGCGCATCAGCGCCTCCTCCGACCAGCCCCGCACATAGGCCGCGACCGCGCCCAGCAGCGTGCCGAAGGCGGCGCCGATCAGCACCACCGTGAAGCCCACCAGCAGCGACACGCGCCCGCCCCAGATCACCCGCGCGTAGACGTCGCGCCCCAGCGCATCGGTGCCCAGCCAATGCGCGGCCGAAGGCGGGCGCAGCCGGTCGAGCACGTCGACGAGATTCGGGTCGTAGCGGCCCGTCCAGGGCGCCAGGCCGGCCAGCAGCACCCACAGCACGATGATCGCGCTGCCCGCCGCCGCCAGCCCGTAGCGCCGCCACCACCGGCGCGCAGGCGAGGCCATCCGTGGCAGCAGCACCGCCGCGGACATTTCGCTCATGCCTTCACCGTGCGCGGATCGAGCAGCGCGTAGGACATGTCGACCAGGAAGTTCACCGCCACGAACAGCGCCGCCACGATGACCGTGATCGCCATGATCGCCGGGAAGTCGATCGCCACCGCGCTGCGGAAGGTGTAGCGGCCGAGCCCGGGCCAGGAGAACACCGTCTCCGTCATCACCGCCCCGGCCAGCAGGTTCGCATAGGCCAGCCCGCCGAGGGTGACCACCGGCAGCATGGCGTTCGGCAACGCGTGCCCGGTCACCACGGTGCGCGCCAGCAGCCCCTTGGCGCGCGCCACCCGCACGTAGTCCTGCGACAGCGCCTCCAGCATCGCCGCCCGGGTGGTGCGCGTGATCAGCCCGAGCGTCGAACTCGCCAGCACGATCGCGGGCAACACCAGGTGCGCCGCCGCATCGCGGAACGTTTCCCAGTCGCCCACCCAGGCGGTGTCGATCAGCAGCAGGCCGGTGATGCGGTCGGGCGGAAACGCGGACACATCGAGCCGGCCCGGGCCCGGCGCCACGTCCAGTGCCCCGTAGAACACCGCCAGCATGACGAAAGCCAGCCAGAAGGTCGGCGCCGACACCCCGATGAGCGAGACCGCGCGCGCGAAATTATCGACCCAGCTGTCGCGCTTCACCGCCGCCAGCACGCCGAGCGGCAAGCCGACGATCAACGCGAGCAGGAAGGCCACCGACGCCAGTTCCACCGTGGCCGGCGCATAGTCCCTGATGTCCTGGATGACCGGCCGGTGGGAGGCGATCGACTCGCCGAAATCGCCCCGCGCCAACCCCTGCAGGAACACCCAGTAGCGCTCCCACAGCGGCAGATCGAGCCCCCAGTGGTGCCGGAACGCCGCCACCATCGTGGGATCGGCGGCGGCGAGGTCGCCGAGTTGGGCCAGCACCGGGTCGCCCGGCACCGTATTGGCGATCAGGAACACCACCAGCGAGGCCAGGACCACCATGATGCAGGAAATCACCAGCCGCGAGGCGATATAGCCGATCACCGTCGCCGGTCCCGGCGCGCCATCAACCCGGACCTTCGCCCGGGCGCGCGATCCGCAGCAACGCCCGCAGCCCGTTTGTCGAACACCACAGTGGCGGCCCCGCCTGCACTTCACCCGCTCCCGCGCCCGTCCGACCCGTCAGCGGGGACGCAGCGCAACCTGGCGTTCACCATCACACGAGGCGTTCGGGAGAATCAAGGACCGGCCCGCGGCACGGGGGCGACGCTCCCGGTCTGCCGCAGGGCGACCGAAAGCACACGCACCCGCTCACAAAGCGGGGCGCGCCCGGCGCACATGAACCCGCCTATGCACCCTGAAGGATGAACAAGACATCAACCTGACCCGCCCGGGCGATCCCGCCGGACTGCAAATGACCGGCGAAGCTGCCCTGGGCCCGGTCCGGCTCCGGATCATATCGCCATCGTCAGTTTTAAATCGTTCCTTCATCGGTGGGGGGCAAGGTCGCGGTCAGCACGGCTTGTCCCGCCGTCTGTCGCAAATCCGTAGCACAACCATTTTCCCCGGGAACCACCATGGCCCTCGTCAAGAAATCCAGCGTTGCCACGAAACCCTCCGCCGAGGTTGTCGACCTGGCGCAAAGGACCTCGACCGAAGGGGTGTCCGGGGGCGTGGCCGACGCGCAGAAGCGCAAGGCCCGCACGTTCGCGCGCCAGCAGAAGGCGGCCGAACGGGTTGCCGCCGCCACCTCGCAGCTTGCCAGCGGCATCGCCGAAGCCACCTCCGCGGCGCAGGAACTGCAGCGGGCGACGGCCGAAATCGCATCGGGCGCCGAGGAAGCAGCCAACGCGGCCGCGCAATCGCTGAAGGCGGTGAACCAGGGCGCCGGGCTGATCGTGATGGCCAAGGAAAACGCCGAGCTGTCGCTGAAGAAAACCGAGTCCCTGCAGAACCAGGTCGTCGGCGTCACCGCCCAGATCACGGCATCCCTTGGCGCCATCGGCAAGGCCGCCGAGCGCCAGGATGCGTCGGTGCGCCGCGTGCAGGACCTGGAAGCGCAGGCCGCCAGCATCGGCGATGTGGTGAAGGCGGTCGCGCGCATTGCCGACCAGACCAATCTGCTGGCCCTGAACGCCGCCATCGAAGCGGCCCGCGCCGGCCAGCACGGCAAGGGCTTCGCGGTGGTCGCGGACGAGGTGCGCACGCTAGCCGAAACCTCGGAGAAGTCGGCGCGCGAAATTCAGGACCTGATCGCGCAGATCCAGAAGGAGGTGAAGGCGATCGCCGACGGCATCAGTGCGTCGGCGCAATCCGCCAAGCAGGAAGTGGAGAAAGGCGGCCACGTCACCCGCCAGCTCGAGGAGGTGCGCACCGCCCTGCAGGATGTGGCGGCCGGCTGCACCGCGATCGCCACGGCCAATGAGGAATCGGTGGCCGCGGCCAAGGAGGCGCAGAAGGGCTCCGAGGTGGTCGCCGCCGCCGCGGAGGAACAGAGCGCCGCCTGCCAGGAAGCGTCCAACACCGTGGAGCAGCAGACCACCGCGCTGAACCAGAGCGAGAAAGCGGCGCAAGAGCTCTCCGAGATCGCCGACGAACTCAAGAACAGCACCGATATCGGCAAGAGCGCCGAGGAAGTCGCCTCCACCGCCGAGGAACTGTCCAGCGCGGTCGAGGAGATCAACCGGGCCGCCGCGCAGATCATGGCGGCGTTGGAACAGATCGCCCGCGGCGCCCAGCAGCAGGCCGCGGCGACCCAGCAATCCTCCGCGGCGATCGCGCAGATCGAGCGCGGCGCGCAGTCCTCGCAGCAGCGCGCGCAGGGTTCGCTGGAAAAGGCGGAGGCCACCGCCGGCACGATCGGCACTTGCAGCGTGGCGGTCGAGGAGTTGATCGCGGGCGTGCTGCAGTCGGTCACCGCCGGCCGACGCAGCCGCGAACAAGTTGCCGCGCTCGAACAGGTCAGCCGCCGCATCGACAAAATCGTCGATGCCATCACCACCGTGTCGATCCAGACCAACATGCTGGCGGTCAACGGATCGGTGGAGGCGGCGCGGGCCGGCGAATTCGGCAAGGGGTTTGCCGTGGTATCGACCGACATCCGCAACCTGGCCCGCGATTCGGCCGAGAACGCCGAGCGCATCAAGGATATCGTCAAGGCCATCCAGGACCAGATCGTCAACGTCCGCGACGACCTGCAGGAAATCGCCGATACCGCCGCGGCGGAGGCGGAGAAGAACAAGGTGATCGCCAGCGACCTCAAGACCATCGCCGACGACGTGCAGGTCGTGCTGACCGGCAACCGCCAGGTGCTCACCGCGTCGGCCGATATCGTGCGCATGGTGGCCGAAGTGCAGACCGGCATCGAACAGGTGGCATCGGCTGCGAGCCAGGCATCGAAGGCGGTGAACGAAGCGACCATTGCGGCGAAAGAGCAGGGCAAGGGCGCCGAGGAACTGGCTGCCGCCATCGAAGAAATCGCCTCGCTGGCCGACGAGTTGCAGGCGCGCTGAGCGATCGCACAGAAGGAATTCAAGGCAATGGACGATGTCGTCGAGCCCGGCGCGGCCGGGCCCGTCGGCGGCCCGCCGACCGGTGTGACCGCTGCGGGAGATGCCAGCCAGTTCGTCATGTTCCACGTACAGGAGGAAAAGTTCGCCGTACCGCTGGCGGAGGTTAAGGAGATCATCCGCGTGCCGAACGTGGTGCGGGTGCCGATGAGCCCGCCTGCGCTGGAGGGACTGGCCAACCTGCGCGGTACGGTGCTGCCCGTGATCAGCCTGCGGGGCGTGTTCCACTTCCCGGTTGCCCTGCACGACGATGCCACCCGGGTGGTGGTGCTCGACCAGGGGCGGCCGATCGGGCTGATCGTCGATCGCGTGGCCAATGTCGCCACCGTGGAGGCGGACCGGATCGAGTCGGCCGCCACCATCCAGGGAACCGTGGCCACGGACCTGCTGAGCGGCATGATCAAGGCCGAAGACGAGCGGTCCATGGTGATGATCCTGGATGCCGGCCGCGTGGTGCGCCATGAGTTCGCGGCGATCGCGGGTCGCGATGATGTTGCCCGGGCCATCGCCGCCGCGCCGGAGCGCCGGCACGACGCCGGCGCTGTCGAACCCGACGAGGACCAGTTGGTCAGCTTCGAGGTCGCCGGCCAGGAATACGCCTTTCCGATCGGCCAGGTGCAGGAGATCGTGCAACTGCCGGATCGGATCATCAAGGTGCCGCAGGCGCCCGCCCACGTCATCGGCGTGATCACGCTGCGCGACCGGTTGCTGCCGCTCGTCGGTCTGCGCGAAATGTTCGGCCTGCCTTCGGCCTCGCTGGGCGAGACCAACAAGGTGGTGGTGGTTTCGTTCGGCGGGTTCTCGGTCGGCGTGGTCATGGACAGCGTGAAGGAGGTGCTGCGCGTCAGCCGCGCCCTGGTCGAGCCGATGCCGGCGCTGCTGGCGCGCGACTACAAGCTCGACGACGTCAGCGCCATCTGCCGCCTGGAGGACGGGAAGCGCCTGGTCTCCATTCTGTCCGCCGAGCGGATGTTCAATGTCGATGAGCTGCGCAAGGTCGTCGAAGACGGGGGTGGCAAGATTATGGCAGACGAAACGGTCGAGGTTGCCAAATCCGCCGGGGCGGACGACGAGGAGGAGCAGTTCGTCGTGTTCCGTCTGATGGACGAGGAGTACGGCGTTCCGATCGATACCGTGCAGGAAATCCTGCGCGTGCCCGATCAGCTGACCCGCGTGCCCAAGACACCGGAATTCGTCGAGGGTGTCATCAACCTGCGCGGCGTCGTGCTGCCCGTCGTCGATCAACGCCGCCGGTTCGGTCTGGCCGGGGCGGAACGGAACGACCGCCAGCGCATCATGGTGTTCACCATCCGCGGCGTGCGCACCGGGTTCATCGTCGACTCGGTGTCGGAAGTCATGCGCATTCCGGCCCGCTTCATCGGCGCCACGCCGGACCTGTCCGACGAGCAGAAGCGGCTGATCCGCCGCGTGGCCAACCTGGAAGCGCGCAAGCGGATGATCCTGCTGCTGGAGGTGACACAGCTGCTGAACGTGCAGGAGCTGGGCGCGCTGGAGCTGGCGGCCTGAGGCGACGCCGGGGGGCGGCAGCGTCTCCCGGCCTAACGCCATCCACACCCAGAACAGGCGGCGGAGCATGACGATCAAGCTGCTGGTGGCCGACGATTCCGCGCTGATGCGCCGCCAACTCAAGGACGTGTTCGAGCAGGCCGGCGGGTTCGAGGTGCGAACCGTGCGCAATGGGGTCGAAGTGCTCGCCGAACTGGAGCGGTTCGACCCCGACGTCATTACGCTCGACATCAACATGCCCGAAATGGACGGCATCACCTGCCTGTCGCACATCATGGTGCAACGGCCGAAGCCGGTGGTGATGGTGTCATCGCTGACCGCGGAAGGGGCCGAGGCGACGCTGCAATCGCTCAGCCTCGGTGCGGTGGATTTCGTGCGCAAGCCCGACGGCACCATATCGCTGTCGATCGACCGGATCTGCCGCGAGTTGTGCGCCAAGGTGCGCGGTGCCGCCGGTGCCCGCGTGCGCCGCACGACCGGGCTGCGCATGCGGCTGGAAAGCGAACGCGGGCGCATCGCCGCCCGGCCCTCGGGGCGTACCTTCGCATCCGGGTTGGACACGGGCCAACCCGGGATGGTCCTGATCGGCGTTTCAACCGGCGGGCCGAGCACGCTGGAGGAGATCCTGCCACGCCTGCCGGCGGGCTTTCCCTGGCCCGTGCTGGTGGCGCAGCACATGCCCGGCGGCTTCACCGGCGTGTTCGCGCGTCGGTTGAACGAGCTGAGCGAGCTGCGGGTGATCGAAGCCGCACAGCAAACCCCGATCGAGCCCGGCAACGTCTACATCGCCAAGGGCGATGCCGATCTGCTGGTGTTGCGCCGCGGCACCGGCTTCGTCGCAGCGCCGGTGCCGCCTTCAGCCGATCATCTGTGGCACCCGAGCGTCACCCGGCTGGTGCGCAGCGCCATGGCCGCGATGCCGCCGGAAAGGCTGATCGGCGTGCAGCTGACCGGCATGGGCGACGACGGTGCCGAGGCCATGACCGAGCTGCACCACGGCGGCGGACGCACCATTGCCCAGGACGCCGCCTCCTGCATCGTGTTCGGCATGCCGGCCGAACTGATCCGCCGCGGCGGCGCCTCGGTTGTCGTGCGGTCGGACCGCATCACCGACCAGCTCGTCGGCTGGCTGCTGCCGCCAACCAGGATTCGCCAGGGGGACCTCCATGCCGCTCGTTCGCGCTGACCGCCCCGCCGCACCAGCGGCGAAGGAAGCCCCGATGGATGGGCGCATCCTGCTGGTCGATTTGTACGCGGACGAACCGTCGCGGCGCCGCCATGCCGCCCGGGACCTTGCGGCACATCCGCAAGCCGCCGCGGCCCTGTGCGAGCGGCTCGGCATCGAGCCGGCCGCAAGCGTGCGCAGTGCCATCCTCACCAGTCTCATCGCGCTGCGCTCCGAGGCGGCCGTCAGCGGCCTGTTGCCATACCTGGGCGGCGAGGATGTCGCGCTGCGCAACGCCGTCATCGAGGCGCTGCGGCAGATGCCGGATGCGTTGCAGCCGCACATCCGGTCGCTGTTGGAAAACGAGGACAGCGATGTTCGCATTTTCGCGGTGAATGTGCTGGCGGCGATGGCGCATGCCGAGGCACCACGTTGGCTGGAGGCCGTGCTGCTCGCCGATCCGCACGTGAATGTCTGTGCCGCCGCCGTCGAAGGCCTGGCCGAGGTGGGTGATGCAGCGTCCCGGCGTTCGCTCACCGCGCTGCCGACACGTTTTCCCGGCGACCCGTTCATCGCCTTTGCCGTACAGGCCGCGTTGCAGCGGATCGGGTGCGCCTGATGAATGCCCTGCTGCAAGCCGCGGGACAGGCGGAACCGCCGGCGCTGTCCGCCGAGCAGTTCGCCAGGTTCTGCACGTTTTTCCACGGCCATACCGGCATCCTGTTCAACGAACAGAAACGCTATTTCGTCGAGCGGCGTGTGCAGGAGCGCATCCGCGCCACCGGATCGGAAGGATTCCGCGACTACTTCGCGTTGACGCGGTTCGAAGCGTCGGGCCGGGAGCTGCAGAACCTGGTCAACGCGATGACCGTCAACGAGACCTACTTTTTCCGCGAGGACTACCAGTTTGCCACACTCGTCCGCGGCGTGTTGCCCGATCTCGCTCGCCGGCGCCCGGGACCGATCCGCATCTGGTCGATCCCATGTTCCACCGGTGAGGAACCCTATTCGATCGCCATCACCATCCTCGAAGACTGGCCGGATGCCGACTCGCACGACATCGAAATTTATGCCTCCGACATCGACTCCGAGGTATTGAGCCAGGCGCGTGCCGGCATCTATGGAGCACGCTCTTTGCACCGGCTGCCCGTGCAGTTGCGGGCGCGCTACTTCGCGACGCTGCCGGATGGACGGTTCCAGCTGCATGCGGGCATCCGCCGCTCGATCGAATTCGGCCCGGTCAACCTGGTCGATCCGGCCAGCACGGCGCGCTACCGCGGCATGAATGTCGTATTCTGTCGCAACCTGCTTATCTACTTCGACGATCTTTCGCGGCGCCAGGCCATGGACGCGATCTACGAAAGCCTCGCGCCGGGCGGCTTCGTCTTTCTTGGCCATTCCGAAAGCATGAGCCGCATGTCGTCCTTGTTCCGACCTTGCAAGATAGGCGACTCAGTCATCTACCAAAAGCCGCTCGACGGCGAGTGAGAGCCCGATGAAGCGCAAACAGATCCTTGTGGTCGACGACGCCGTGACGGTCCGGATGTACTATCGCGATGTGCTGGAGCGTGTCGGCTTCGAAATTGCGGAGGCCAGCAACGGCATCGAAGGCCTGGAGCGCGCGCTTGGCGGCGCGTTCGACCTGATGCTGGTCGACATCAACATGCCGCTGATGGACGGCTACGAAATGGTGCGCCACCTGCGCGCGGATCCGGCGTTGCATGCGGTGCCGGTCGTGGCGATCAGCACCGAGGCAAAGGAGGCCGATGCCGTCCGCGCCTACCGGGCGGGCGTGAGTGTCTACATGGTCAAGCCGGTGCGCCCGGCGGAACTGACGCGTGCGGCGCAGTTGCTGACCGGGATGGGGGCGTCGTGAACTCCCTGCTGGCAAGTTTCGTTCCCGAATCGCGCGACCTGCTGCAGGTCGCCACCGCCGGACTGCTGCGCCTGGAGCGCGAGCCCGGCGACGCGGCGATGATCAACGAGGTGTTCCGCGCGGTTCACACGATCAAGGGTTCGTCCGGCCTGTTCGATGCCGCGGCGCTGACGCGGTTGGTGCACGGGGCGGAAGACCTGCTGGGCGAGGTGCGCGCGGGACGGCTGACGATTACCCCCAACATGGTCGACCGGGTGCTCGACGGACTGGACCAGGTGAGCACCTGGATCGACGCGCTGGAACAACACGAAGCCTTGCCCGGTGGCGCCGACCTGGTTGCCCGCGATCGGCTGGCGGAGCTGCAGGCATTGATGCCGGGTCGCGCGACATCGGCGACCACCGAAGCGGTCGCCAACGTTGCGCCAGACACCGAGTGGCTGTCGCTGCTGGACGCACCGGAACGCAACGCGGCGGCGCAGCGCCTCGCCGACCACGAGACAGTGGTCGCCATCCACTATGTGCCCGACGAGGGCTGTTTCTATCGCGGCGAAGATCCGCTGCACCTGCTGGCGCAGGTTCCGGACCTGCTGGCGCTGCGCATTACGCCACGCACCGCCTGGCCGCCCGCCGCCGAGCTCGATCCCTATCACTGCAATCTGGCGTTTCACGCGCTCGCAGCGGCGCCGCCCGATGTGGTCGCGCATTTGTTCCGCTATGTGGCGGAACAGACGGAAATCGTCCGGCTGCCGCCGGATGCGCTGGCAACCGGAACCGTACAGGATGAGCCGTCCACCCTGTTGCCCCGGCTGTTGGCCGAGCAACGCCGCATTCTCGGCTTGCCCGCCGAGGACGAAGCCGAATTGCATCTCCGCATCGAAGGCGTGGCCGGCGTGCTCGGCAACCTGCTGCACGCCACGACGCCGTCGGTCCCGCGCGCGGAATTCGGGGCCGCGGTCGCGGCGGCTCTCGATGGCGGCGGTCCCACGCCCCTGCTGGCGTTGCTCGACCGGCTGGAACGGTCCGGCTCCGCCACGCCGGCCGACACCTCACCGCGGGCAACCTCGCGGGTGTTGAAGGTCGATCAGGACCGCGTGGACGGCCTGATGAACATGATCGGTGAGCTTGTCGTCTGCAAGAACGCTCTGCCCTTCCTCGCCCGCCGCGCCGAGCAGGTACACGGCAGCCGCGAGATGGCGCGCGAGATCAAGGAGCAGTACGCGATCATCGACCGGCTGGCGCAGGAGATGCAGGGCGCCATCATGCAGGTGCGCATGATCCCGGTGTCCGAGGTGTTCGACCGCTTCCCGCGCTTGGTGCGCGACCTCGCGCGCAAGGTGGACAAGCGCATCGAACTGGCGGTCGCAGGAGCGGACACCGCCGCGGACAAGACCATCATCGATGCGCTTGGCGACCCGCTGCTGCACATCGTCCGCAACGCCATCGACCACGGCATTGAACCGGCAGCGCAACGCGAGGCCGCAGGCAAACCGGCCTGCGCCACGTTGCGCCTGTCGGCCTGCCAGGAAGGCGACCAGGTGGTGGTCGAGGTCGCGGATGACGGGCGCGGCATCGATCCGGCACGGATGCGCCGCACGGCCGTCGAAAAACAGATGCTGGATAGCGGACAGGCCGAACGGCTGTCCGACCAGGAAGCGGTGAATCTGATCTTCCGCGCCGGCTTCTC
>CAIMEK010000441.1 GCA_903839965.1 uncultured Acetobacteraceae bacterium
CCTTCTCCATGGCGTCGGGGTTGGGGAGCAGCTTGAAATCGGCGGTGATGAAGTCGCCGCCGAAGGCGCGGGCGAACATCACCGGGAACACCGCGAGATCGCTTGCCAGCACCATGCCGACGACGGGGGTTCCCGCCTTGGAGGTGAACGTAAGCTGCTTGGTCTGCGCGACCAGTTCCTCCAGCGTCGTCGCCGGTGCCTTGATGCCTTTCTCCTCCAGCAGCGCCTCATTGTAGAACAACCCCTGCGTGGCGTGGCGCACGGGAATGCCGATCAGCTTGCCGCCCACCGTCATGGCCTGGACCAAGCCCGGCGCGATGTCGGCGAAATCCTCGATCGGGGACTTCGCCTGGAAGTCGCCGAGCGGCGTGAACAGTTTGGCGATTTCCGCGGTCGGGCGGTTGTCGATGATGAAGCCGACGCCGAAGTCGGTCTTGCTCAGGCTGGCCTCGCGGAACAGCCGGTCCTGCAGCGGATTGGAATCGAAGGTCACCCAGTCGAGCTCGGCGTCATTCGCCTTGCGCCACGCCTCGGTCAGGTCGCCGGTGGTGGCGCTGGCGAGCACGGTCTGGTGGACCTTGTGGCTGAGGATGTGCAGGGTCTTGCCGGCCGCGAACGCCGGCCGGCCGGCCAGGAGCGCCGCGCCTCCCACCGCCGTGGCGAGCGCCTGGCGCCGGGTCAGAGATGGTCTGGATGTCGGTTGCATGGGTGTCTCCCTGATCGGGGTGATTGTTCACCCCTTGGTGGCTCCGGCGGTCAGGCCGGCGACAAGGTAGCGATGCGTGACGGCGACGAAGATCAGCACGGGAACGAGCTGCACGGTCGAGGCGGCGAACAGGACCCCCCATTCCACGCCGTCGATCGAGCCGATCATTTCGGAAATGACCAGCGGTGCGGTCTTGGCATTGGTCGCGGTGAAGATGAACGCGAACAGGAACTCGTTCCACGAAAACACCACGACGAAGACGGCGACCGCGAGGATGCCCGGGGCGACCACCGGCATGATGATGCTGCGCAGGATGCGGAACCGGCCGGCGCCGTCGATTCTTGCCGCCTCGTCGAGTTCGGTGGGAACCTGGTCGATGAAAGTGCGCATCAGCAGGGTGCCAAGCGACACGAAGAAGGTCGCGTAGAGAATGATCAGCACGGCATGCGTGTCGTTGAGGCGCAGCCAGTTGACCAGCGGGAACAGCGGCAGCGTCACCACGATGGGCGGGATCAACCTGACGACGATGAGGAAAAAAGCGCTCGCGTCCATCAGGCGTCCGCGATGGCGGGAATAGACGTAGCCGGCGGCGACGCTGGCGAGCACCGCCAGCAGGGTCGCGCCGATGGTGATGAGCGCGCTGTTGACCAGGCCGTGAAAGAAGATGCCCCACTTGGCCCACAGGTCGGCATAGTGCCCGAACGTCGGGGCGAACAGGAACCTCGGCGGCGAGGCGAAGATGTCGCGTGCCGGCTTCAGCGACGACATCACGATGAAGGCGATCGGGAACAACGACCACACCAGGATCATGGCGGCGGCGAAAGTGCGGCCGATGCCGGTGAGCAGCCGTTCAATGCGCATGGGCACCGCCCTGGCGACGCAGCAGCAGCACGTAGGCCGCAGCCAGCAGGAGGGAGATGATGACCATGATCCAGGCGGTCGCCGCCGCGGTGCCGAAGGCGTTGTAGCGGAACGCCTCCTCGTAAAGGTAGGTGGCGACCACCTCGGTCGAGCGTGCCGGGCCGCCCTCGGTCATCAGCCACACCTCCGAAAACAGGCGGAATGCGAAGATGTAGCGGAACAGCAGCGCGATCAGGATCGCCGGCGCCAGCAGCGGCAAGGTCACATGCCGGAAGATCTGCAGTTTCGCCGCGCCGTCCACCATGGCGGCCTCGTAGAGCTGCTTCGGGATGGCGAGGCGGGCGGCGTAGATGATGACGAAGGTGAACGGCAGCTGCAGCCAGATGGTCAGCAGGATGATGATGGCCAGGGCGTGCGACGGCACGAAGGTCCAGTCGAGGATCGGCAGCCCGAACCCGCGCAGCGCCATCGTCACCGGGCCGATGTCCGGGTCGAACAGAAAGCGCCACATGGCGACCGCCGTGACCTCGCTGATCGCATACGGTGCGAGCACCGCGATCAGCAGCACGCGTCGGCCGGGCAGGCCGCTGGCGAACAGCAGCGCCATGCCGAGCGCGATCAGCAGTTCCAGGTGGACCGCGACGATGACGATGAAAGCGGTGTTGAGCAGGGCGCTGCGGAAGGCGGGGTCGACCAGCACCTTGACGTAGTTGGCCAGCCCGACGAACACCGGCGCCCGGCCGAAGGTGGACGTGCTGAGGCTCAGCCAGATGACATAGACCGCCGGCAGCACGATGACGACCAGCAGCATGAAATGCACGGGGGCAATGAAAGGCAGCACCCCCGCCGCGTTCCTGAACCGGTGCAGGAGCGCGGCGGAGGGCGGCCCCGTTCTCGCCCGTATCCCAGGGCCGGACGGCGAGGGCGCACGCAGGCTCACGGGAAGCGGTCCTGCGCTGCGTCGCCCATGGACATTCCTCCGTTCGATGCCGCCTTCGCCAGGCGCGCGGATGGCACAGGATAAGCAGCGAACGATCAATTGTAAATCGAATCGCACAAGTGTAATCCGGCCACAGACAGGAGGCGTCCGGGGTGAACACGCAAGACGAACAGCTCCATGTGCGCGTGGCCTGGTTGTATCACATGGAGGACCTGACACAGGCCGAGATCGCCGACCGGCTGGGGCTGACCCGGCTCAGGGTGAACCGCATCCTGTCGGACTGCCGCAGCACGGGCCTCGTCCGGGTCACCATCACCTCCCGTCTGGCAAGCTGCGTGGCGGTGGAGCAGCGGCTCCGCCTGGAATTCGGCCTGGCGGACGCGGTGATCGTGCCGACGCCGCAGGGCCCCGACATGGTGGCGGCGCTGGTCGGGCGCGCCGCCGGTGAATACCTGGCGCAGCACCTGGCGCGGCAGCCGGTCAGCATGATCGGCGTGGGCTGGGGCAATACGTTGCGCGAGGCGATCCGCCATATTCCGCCGATGGACCTGCCGCAGGCCTGGGTCACGTCCATGATGGGCGGGCTGACCCGGGGGCTCGATCTCAACAGCTTCGAAACCGCCGGGGAACTGGCGCGCCGCCTGAACGCCCATTGTTCCTACCTCGCCGCGCCGATCTATGCCGGCAGCGCCGCGTCGCGCGACACGCTGGTGGCGCAGGATGTGTTTGCCGAGGTGTTCGAGCGGATCGGCGCGGTCGAACTCGCCTTCCTCAGCCTCGGCGACCTCTCCAACCGCTCGCTGCTGGTGCGGCACGGGTTGCCGAACGACGTGACCATCGCCTCGCTGAAGGCGGCGGGGGCGGTGGGGGACGTGCTGGGCCAGTTCCTCGATGCCCGCGGCCAGCCGATCGCGCATCCCATCAACGACCGGGTGATCGGCCTGCCCTCGGCGCGGCTGGCCGCGGTGCGCACGGTGGTGCTGGCGGCCGGCGGGCGCAACAAGCGCCATATCATCGCGGCGGCGCTGCGCGGGCATATCCCCGGGGTGCTGGTCAGCGACGAGGAGACCGCCCGGGCGGCAATGGCGCTGGCGCAGGCCAACTGACCTACGGGTGGATCAGGCTCTTGATCATGCCCGGCGCGTTCTCGGCGTGCAGGCGGAACGCCTCGGGGCCGTCGGCAAGCGGGAAGTTGTTTGTCACCAGGCTGGCCACGTCAACCTGGCCGCTGGCCACCAGGGCGATCGCCCGCGGATAGGCGTCGCGCATGCGGCGGACGAACTTGACGCCCAGGGCACGCCGCCGCGCCGGGGCGGCCGGCAAGGTGTAGCCGTCGCCGTCCGGGATGCCGACCAGAACGAGCCGGCCGCCGATACGTGCCGCTTCCACCGCGTCGCGGAATCCGAACGGCGAGTTGGTGGCCTCGACGACCAGCGGCGCGCCTTCGCCCTGCGTCCAGTCGACGGTTTCGGCCACCGCCGCGCCGGTGCGGGTGGCGCCGAGCCGGGCCGCCATTTCGCGCCGGTGCGCCTGCGGGTCGATCGCCAGTATCTCGCCGGCGCCGGTGACCCTCAGCAACTGCAGGATGAGCAGCCCGATCGTGCCGCAACCCAGCAGGATCACCCGCTCCAGCAGCCGCGGCTTGGCCAGGTCCACGGCGTTGAGCGCGACGCCCAGGGGTTCCAGCATGACGGCGTCGAGCGGCGTGAAGCCTTCCGGCAGCTTGATGATCTGCCTGCGCGGCACCCAAAGCTGCTTCGTCATGGCGCCATTGAAGGGCGGGGCGCCGATGAATTCGACATGCGGGCAAAGGTTGTGGTTGCCCTCCAGGCACCAGGGGCAGTGTCCGCACGCCTTGTTCGGGTCGACCGCGACCAGGGCGCCGCGCGAGAGGCCCAGCTCGGGGATGTCCTCGGTCAGCCAGCCGCCCAGCTCATGGCCCGGCACGAACGGTTCGACGATCCGCGCGGAGCCGATGCCGCCGTCCTTGTAATAGTGCAGGTCGCTGCCGCACAGCCCGACGGCGGCCACGGTCAGCAGGGTTTCGCCCGGCTTGCCTTGCGCCAGTTCGAGGGGCTCGACCCGGGCGTCGCGGGCCGCATGCAGGAAGAGCGCGTCGGACATCGGTGCTGGCCTCACATCGGAGCGGGCAAGATACATATGTATTTATCGGCGCACAAGTGTAAGTCGGGTCGGCGGCCAGCGCACCCGCCGGCGCGCCGCAACTTTGCGTGTCGTTGCGGCGGATCGACTGCCGGAAGGTGCACGGCGATGGCTGGGGCCGCCGCGGACGCCCTGCCGTAGCCCGGCGCAGGCCCGTTGGGTGGGTCGATCGGCAAGACCCTGCTATCGTGGGGTGCTGCCCGGGCTGGTGACGATCATATCGTCGGCAGGCCGCACAGGCGGAGGAAGGCCATGACCAGCTATGCCGCCCTGAACGGCGAGACGCGCGTGTTCATCATCGTTGGCGACCCGATCGCACAGGTCAAGTCGCCGGCCGCGGTGACGCAGGCGATGAACGCCCTTGGGCGCAACTGCATCATGGTGCCGATGCACGTGTCGCCGCCCGACTTCGATCGTTTCATGGCGGGCGTTGGACGGGCCAGGAATCTGGACGGCATTATCGCCACCGTGCCGCACAAGTTCGCCGCGTATGCGCATTGCGCCACCGCCACGCACCGCGCCCGGTTTCTCGGCTCCGCGAACATCATGCGCCGCACGCCCGATGGCGGCTGGCACGGCGATATGTCCGACGGCCAGGGGTTTGTCGAAGGCATTCGCGCCGCCGGCTGCAAGCCGGAAGGGGGGCGTGCGCTGCTGGTCGGAGCGGGCGGGGCCGGCTCGGCGATTGCGTTGGCCTTGCTGCAGGCCGGCGTGAGCGAACTGGCCATCCACGACGAAGACGCAGCGCGGCTCGACGCCCTGATGGAACGGCTGAGCGGCGTGCGCAGCAGCGCCGTGGTGCATGCTGGTTCGGCCGACCCGACCGGCTGCACCCTGGTGGTGAACGCCACGCCAGCCGGCATGGCTGCCGGAGATCCCTCTCCGGTGCAGGTGGACAAGTTGACGCCCAACATGTTCGTCGGCGACGTGATCGCCATGCCGGCGAGCACTCCCCTGATCGAGGCGGCACGGCGGCTGGGCTGCCCGACGCAGGGAGGCGGCGGCATGTTCGCCGCACAGCTCGACCTGATCAGGGACTTCCTGCTGGGCAGGGAAGGGTAGGGCGCTCACCGGGTGAATTGCGCGGAGCGCTTTTCGGTGAAGGCCCGGATGCCCTCCAGGTGGTCGCCGGCGCTGAAGCAGAGCACGTTCATTTCGTTTTCGTAGACCAGGCCAGCGGCAAGCGGCGCCTCCATCGACATGCGTATGGCCGCTTTCACCGACTGCACCGCCACCGGGCTGAACGACGCCAGCTTGTGGGCAACTTCCCGCGCGCGGTCGAGCAAGTTTGCCTGCGGCACGACTTCTTCGCACAAGCCAAGCCGCAGCGCCTCGGCAGCGTCGATCGGCTCGCCAAGCATCAGCAGGCGCAAAGCCTGGCCCTGTCCGATCAGCCGTGGCAGAACCTGCGACGCACCGCCGCCGCCCACCCAGCCCCGCTGCACCTCCGGAAAGCCGAAGCGCGTGGTGTCGGCGGCGATGCGCAGGTCGGCCGCCAGCGCCAGTTCCGCGCCGCCGCCCAGTGTCCATCCCTGCAGCGCCGCCACCACCGGCTTGCGGATCGCGCGGACGACGTGGGAGTACTCCACCCGGTTGCGGAAATGCCAGGCCGAGGGGTAGCCCGCCAGGGAATTGAGGTCGCTACCGGAACAGAATGCCCGCTCGCCGGCGCCGCGGAGCAGCACCGCGCGCACCTCGTCGTTCGCTTCCACTTCCCGCACCAGGGCGGTGAGCTTGCTCGTCATGGCCGGGGTGATCGCATTGTGCTTGGCCGGGCGGTCGATCACCAGCTCTGCTGTTCCGGCATCGATTTCCAGCCGGATGTCGCCGTCCACCGCCGTCATGTCGCCCTCGCTGCATTGCGCTGGTTCACTGCGGGAAAGTCCATATCTTCGTTGAAACCCGCCCAGGCCGACACTAGCCTATGGAACTGTGGAATTCAGCGCAACACGGCGCCGTGCCGCTACCGTCCGTAGTGCCTGCAACCGCTTCGTCCCCGGCCACTGTTCAAGAGAGCGCGCTATGATACGCATGACCGCCGCCCAGGCAGCCGCCCTGGTGCAGAGTGAGGACACGCTGCTGATCGGCGGCTCGGGCGGTGGCCACGCCGTGCCGGATGCCTTGCTGGCGGCTCTCGGCGAGCGCTTCCGCCGGACCGGCCAGCCGCGCGACCTGACCACCCTGCACCCGGTGGGTCTGGGCGATGGCAAGGACCGCGGGATGGGGCATCTGGCGCAGGAGGGACTGCTCAAACGCGATGTCTCCGGCACGACCGTTGACAGTCCCGGCATCGCGCGGCTGGCGTTGGCGGACAAGATCGAGGCTTACAATCTGCCGCAGGGCTCGTTGTCGCAGCTCATGCGCGAGATGGCGGCCGGACGCCCCGGGCTGATCACCAAAGTGGGGTTGCATACCTTCGTCGATCCCAGGCTGGGCGGTGGCCGGCAGAGCCGGCGCGCGCAGGAAGACCTGGTCGAGTACATGCAATTCCGTGGCGAGGACTACCTGTTCTACAAGCCGTTCCATGTGAATGTCGCTTTCCTTCGCGGCTCGGCCGCGGACGAGGAGGGCAATGTCTCGATGGAGCACGAGGCGGTGACGCTGGAGATGCTGTCCATGGCGCAGGCCACCCGACGCTGCGGCGGCCTGGTGGTGGCGCAGGTCAGGCGCATCGTGCCGCGCGGCGAGCAGCACCCGAAATTCGTGAAGATCCCCGGTATCCTGGTCGATGTGCTGGTGGTCGAGCCGAACCAGTGGCAGACCTTCGTGACCGAGGACAGCGCGGCCTATTCGGGACATGTGCGCGTGGCGCTCTCGGACATTCCCGCCATGCCGGCAGGCCCCCGAAGGGTGATGGTGCGGCGCGCGGCGATGGAATTGTTCCACGGCGCGATCTGCAACCTGGGCTCCGGCGTCTCGACGGGAATCGCCAATGTCGCCGCCGAGGAGGGCGTGCTGGCGCAGGTCTGCCTGACCAACGAGCAGGGCAATATCGGCGGCGCTCCGGCCAGCGGCAAGGAGCCCGGGGCTGCCACCTCGCCGGACGCGCAGATCGACCAACCCTACCAGTTCGACTTCTACGATGGCGGCGGCCTCGACCTCGCGTTCCTTTCTTTCGCGGAGTTCGATGCCGGCGGCAATGTCAATGTGTCGCGCTTCGGTCAGCGCATCATCGGACCGGGCGGCTTCATCAACATCAGCCAGGGCGCGCGCAAAGTCGTGTTCAGCGGCACGCTGACCGCCAACGGGGCACCGAAGGCGGTGGCGCAGGTCGAGCAGATCACGTTCTCCGGCCGCTATGCGCGGGAATGCGGACAGCGGATTCTTTATGTCACCGAGCGTGCGGTGTTCCGCCTTGGCGCCGATGGACCAGAGTTGATCGAGATTGCCCCGGGCAGCGATCTGGAAGGGGATGTGATCGGGGCGATGGGCTTCCGGCCGCATGTTTCGCCGGAGCTGAAACTGATGGATGCGGCGTTGTTCAACGACGGCCCGATGGGGCTCGCCGGGCGCCTGCCGTCCGCACCCCCGCGCGCCGCGCTGGCGCGCCTGCACCAGGCGGGGGTGGTGCAATGAGCACGCCATGCCGCACCTTCCTCTCGCCCGGCGAGCAGGTGGAATTCACCCGGACAATTACCGCCGATGACATCGACATGTTCGCCAAGGTCACCGGCGATTTCTATCCGGTGCATATGGACGCAGCCTATGCCGCGAAGACCGCGTTCGGGCGGCGCATCGCGCATGGCGCATTGGTGATGGGGCTGCTGTCCACGGCGTCCGCGGTCATCTCGCGCCGCTCGGTGGAGCGCGGCACCACCGGCACGCCGGTCTCGGCGGGTTACGACCGGATACGTTTCGTGCGGCCGGTGTTCATCGATGACACGCTGACCGTGCGCTACGTGGTGGCGGAGGTCGACGATGCGGCCGGCAGGACGCGCAGCCGCCTCGAAATCGCCAATCAGGACGGCGCGGTATGCCTGGTGGGGACGCATATCCTCGCCTGGGTCGTTGCGTAGGAGGATGCGATGCGGCTGGGCGCGGTCCACGAGGAAATTCGTGACGTCACGCGGCGTTTCGCCAACGAGGTGATCCGCCCGGCGGCGGAGGCGCTCGATCGCGACGAGCGTTATCCGACCGAAATCTATGGGCAGATGGCGAAGCTTGGCCTGTTCGGCATCACCGCTCCGGCCGAACTCGGCGGGGCCGGGATGGACGTGCTGAGCTATGCCGTGGTGATGGAGGAATTGTCGCGCGGGTATGCGTCGGTTGCCGACCAGTGCGGGCTGTACGAGCTGATCGCGACGCTGCTGTCGGCGCACGGCACGCCGCCGCAACAAAGCCGGTGGCTGGCGCCGCTGCTGCGGTTCGAGTTGCGTCCGGCCTATTGCATCACGGAGTCCGAAGCCGGCAGCGACGTATCGGCGATCAAGACCAGCGCTGTACGAAATGCGGATGGGTGGCTGCTGTCAGGAGCAAAACTGTGGATCCACAACGCGCCGCTCGCCGAAGTCGGCTTCGTGCTCGCCCGTACCGACAAGGATGCCGGCAAGCGCGGGATGAGCATTTTCATCGTCGATCTGAACGCGAAGGGCGTTTCGCGCGGGCCCAAGGAGCACAAGATGGGTCAGCGCGCGTCGCAGGTCGGGGCGCTGCATTTCGACGCCGTGCAGCTGCCGCCGGACGCGCTGCTCGGCGTCGAAGGGCGTGGCTTTCATATGATGATGAGCGTGCTGGACAAGGGCCGCATCGGCATTGCCGCGCTGGCCGTCGGGATCGCGCAGGCCGGGCTGGAAGCGGCGGTGGAGTATGCACGCACGCGGCGCCAGTTCGGCCATCCGATTGCCGAAAATCAAGGTCTGGCGTGGATGCTTGCCGACATGGTCAAGGATATCACGGCGGCGCGCCTGCAGGTGCA
>CAIMEK010000442.1 GCA_903839965.1 uncultured Acetobacteraceae bacterium
CCAATCGGCCAGCGAGCTGTAGCCCGCATCTTGATGCGGGTCTCGTCGGGCAACAGCGGGGACCATCACAAGGCCCCGCATCAAGATGCGGGCTACCAGCCTCGGAACCGCTGTATGTGTGAAACGGGTCGCCTGCAGCGCCTTTTGATTGGGTTTCGACCTTAAACGAATGGGTTCCAAGGGCCTCTCGGCCCTTGGTGGGGTGCGGGGCAACGCCCCGTTTCTTCGCGCTTCAGCTTTTCGTCACGTTGAAGAACAGCGGGAATCCCTTGGTCGGCACGTGCACGTTCGGGCGGCGGGCGCCGGGGCGGAAGTATTCGCCGAGGGGGATGTAGGGGACGTCCTGCCAGAATTGCAGTTGCATGTCGCGGCAGATTTGCTGTTGCGTGGCGAGGTCGGGGGCATCAAACCAGGCGTCGCGGAGGGCTTCCAGTTTCGGGGCGGTGGGCCAGCCGAACCAGGCTTTGGGGCCGTTGCCGCGGATGCCGAGGTGGCCGGCGGGGTTGAAGATGTTGGTGCCCTCGAGGAAGGTGAAGAAGACGCTCCAGCCGCCTTTGTCGATGGGTTCGCGGCTGGCGCGGCGCTGGGTGACGGTGCCCCAGTCCGCCATCTGGATGTCGACATTCAGCCCGGCCTGGCGGAGCTGGTCGGCGGCGACCTGGCTCATCGCGGCGGTGGTGGCGAGGTCGACGGCAATGAGGATGACGACGCGCTCGCCTTTGTAGCCGGCTTCGGCGAGGGCGCGTTTGACGCGGGCGGGGTCGCGCGGGGTGGTGAGGACGTCGATGCCGGCGTCGTTGGCCATGGGGGAGGCGCTGCCGAAGACGCCGGTGTGGTCTTTCCAGTAGGTGCGTTCGGCGCCGGCGGCGGCGGACATGCAGTCGGCCTGGTCGATGATGCCGAGGACGGCGCGGCGGATGGCCGGGTTGTCGAAGGGCGGGTTGAGGTGGTTGAAGCGCAGGCAGCCGATGCTGCTGGCCGGGTCGTCGACCTGCACCAGCATGCCGGCTTTTTGCAGCATGGGGATCTGGTCGACGGTGGGCTGCTCCCACCAATCCGCCTCACCGGCGAGCAGGGCGCCGGCGGAGGTGGCGGGGTCGGGGATGACGTTCCATTCGATGCGGTCGAGGATGGGGACTTTTGCTCCCGCGGTGAAGCTGGAGCGGCCGGGGGCGGGGATGTAGGCGGGGTTCTTTTCGTAGATCACGCGGGCGCCGGTGATGCGTTCGGCGGGGAGGTAGCGGTAGGGGCCGCTGCCGATGCACTCGGTGACCATCTTGAACGGGTCGGTGCTGGCCAGGCGCTCCGGCATGATGGCGCACATGCTGGTGGCGGTTTTGCCCAAAGCGTCGGGCAAAAGAGGAAAACGCTTGTTGAGGCGGAAGAGGATGGTTTTGTCGTCGGGGGCGGAGAGGTCGTCGGTGGCCTGCATCAGCGCCAGGCCGAAGAAGTCGCGGGCGGACCAGCGGCGGATGCTGGCGATGCAGTCGCGCGCGCGCACCGGTTCGCCGTCGTGGAAGCGCAGGCCGTCGCGGAGCGTGAGGCGCCAGAGGCGGCCGTCGTTTTCGACGACGTGGCCGGCGACCATTTGCGGCGAGGTGGCGTAGGCTTCGTCGGTGCCGTAGAGGGTGTCGAAGACCAGGAAGCCGTGGTTGCGGGAGACCGTGACGGTGGTCCAGACCGGGTCGAGCGAGGTGACGTCGGATTGGGGGATGAAGCGCAGGATTTTGGCCGATTGGGCCCGGACCGCCGGGGCGGCCAGGGCAGCCGCCACGGTCGCCAGGAGGGTGCGTCGTTGCATCGCTGTGTCCCCGCATCTGTGTGCGGGGCGGCAGCCTAGGCGATGATCGGCGGCGGCGCCAGCGGGGCGTCAGGAGACCCGCAGGTCCGCCAGCTTCGCCCAGTCGAAGCGGACGCCGTGGCCGGGGCGGTCGGGGGTGACGGCGTTGCCCTCGACGATGACCAGCGGGTCGGCGATGTAGCGTTCCAGGCCGAAGCCGTGGACTTCGAGATAGGAACGGTTCGGCGCCGAGGCCAGCATGTGCACGGCGATGTCGTGCGCGCCGTGGGTGGTGAGCGGCAGGTTGTAGGCTTCGGCCAGGTGCGCCACCTTCATGAAGGTGGTGACGCCGCCGCAGTTGGTGACGTCCACCTCGGGGTAGGTGACGCCGCCGCTGGTGATGAGCTGGCGGAATTCCGAGAAGGTGTGCTGGTTTTCGCCGGCCGCCACGGGCTGGCCGCCTTCGCGCACGACGCGGGCATGGCCGGCGACGTCGTCGGGCTCGATCGGCTCCTCCAGCCACACCAGGTCGTACGGCGCGAAGGCGCGCGCGGCGCGGATGGCGATGTCGACGGTCCATTTCATGTTGGCGTCCACCATCAGCGGGAAGCCGTCGCCGAGATGCTTGCGCATCGCCGCCACGCGCTCGACGTCTTCGCTCAGTTTGGCGCGGCCGACTTTCATTTTGATGGCGCGGAAGCCTTTGGCGAGGTTGCCGTCGGTTTGCTTGAGCAGCGCATCGATGGGCAGTTCCAGGTCGATGCCGCCGGCGTAGCACGGCACGTTGGCGTTGAAGCCGCCGAGCAGCTTGTAGAGCGGCAGGCCGGCGCGCTTGGCTTTCAGGTCCCAGAGGGCGATGTCGAAGGCGGAGATCGCCAGCATGGTCGGGCCGCCGCGGCCGCCGAAATGCAGCGCCCACCACAGGCGGTGCCACAGGGCCTCGATCATGTCGGCATCCTGGCCGGTGGCGACCGGGACGATTTCGCGCGCCAGGGTGGAGTGGATCGCCCCGCCGTTGCGGCCGACCGTGTAGGTGTAGCCGACGCCTTCCGCACCTTCGGCGTCGCGCACGCGGACGGTGACGAGTTCAAAAGCGTCGATGAGGCCGTGGGTGCTGTCGCTGAGCACCTGCGGCAGCTTGATGCGATAGAATCCCGGCTCCACGACTGCGATTCTGGACATGGCGTCTCCTTTGCTGGGTTCTTGTCGTGGGCGGCTGGCCTGGCCAGCGCATCTCGGGGCACGGATGATCGCGCCGGCGCAGCCGGCCCGTCAAGGAGGCGGCCGCCGCGGTCAGATGACGTTCTGAACCCGCGCCCAGGTCCGGTCGAGATGCTGCACCACGGCGCGGGACAGCGCCTCGGCGTCGCGCGCTTCCAGGGCGGCGATCATGGCCTCGTGCTCGGTGACGGCGCCGCGCCAGTTGTCCGGCGCGGCGTTGCCGAGGTAGCGGATGCGCTTCATGCGCAACTGGATGGCCTCGTGCTGCTCGGCCAGGAAACGGTTGCCGGACAGCCGCACCAGGCCGGAATGGATGGCCTGGTTGTACTTGTAGTAGTCGAGCCGGTTGCCGCTTTCGTAGCAGCGCATCATTTCGTCGTGCACGCCGCGCAGCGCGGCGATCTACGGGGCGGTCGCGACCCGGCAGGCCTCGCGGGCGGCCATGGTTTCCAGCGCCGTCACCACCTGCAGCATTTCCCGCACGTCGCGCGGGGTCAGCACCTTGACGAGGGCGCCGCGGCCGGGCACCAGCTCGATCAGCCCCTCGCTGGCCAGGAACTTGATGGCCTCGCGCAGCGGCGTGCGCGACACGCCGAGCTTGCCGCCGAGCTGGCCTTCGTTGATGCGCGACCCGGGCGGGAGCTGGCCCTCGATGATCATGTCGCGCAGGCGCTCCACCAGCTCGCCGTGCAGCGTATGGCGGCTGATCTTGAGGATGTCGGGTTCCTCGGAGCCTGGCTGTTCGATGGCGTTGTCCACGGCCCTGCCTCGTTTTGCGGATAATGATCCTATCACATCCGTGCCGGACCGCAAATTCCGTATTCTGCATACAGCATACTTGTCTACAGGCATAAAGGATGCTAAACGCCCCTGCAGCGATTGAAGGGAGCACGTCCAATGCCGCTCGCAACCGGCACCGCAAAGCCGATCCTCGCCCTGGCCATCGGCGACCCGGCCGGCATCGGGCCCGAACTCGCCGCCAGGCTCCTGGCCGACCCCGCGGTGCGCGCGGCGGCCGATTTCGTGGTGGTCGGTGACCGGCGCGTGCTGCAACGCGGCGCGGACGTCGCCGGCATCGCGCTCGATATTCCCACCATCGCCACCCCGGCGGAGATTGCCCCCGGCCGCACCGTGCTGCTGGACCTCGGCCATCTCGACCCGGACAGCATCGCCGTCGGCGTTGCCGCCGCGCCCGGCGGGGCCTTCGCGCTGGAGAATTTCCGCACCGCGCTTCGGCTCGCCGCCGACGGCCGGGTCGGCGCGGTCTGCTTCACGCCGTTCAACAAGGCGGCGATGCGCATGGCGCACCCGCCCTACGACGAC
>CAIMEK010000443.1 GCA_903839965.1 uncultured Acetobacteraceae bacterium
CCGCCCAGATATTACGAACAGCCCGGCGCAACGCTCAACTTCGTGTTCCCGCTCGTCATCCGCTGACCAGTTGGTCGTGAGTCGGCCGGAAGGCCCGCGCACGCGCAAACTGTCCACATTCCATCCGATTGGAAGGAACCCATCCTCATGCGCACTCTGAGCCTTGCCGCAATGGCCCTGCTTGGGATGACTGCGCTGACGGCGCTTGCCCAGGCGCCACCCATCGACCCTGCCACGGGTGCACGGCCGGGCCACGAGCCCGGCATCGGCGAGTCGCTGCCCCGGTCCCTGCCACCGTCGGCGATCGGAGACGACGCGACGACGAATGACTACCTGCGCTCCGCCCGCGCCTCGCTGGTCGCCGGCCGCACCGGAGAGGCACAGCAATCGCTGGAAATGGCGCAGACACGGGCGCTCGATCGTTCGGTCGTACAGGGCCAGGGGAGCGTGCCGGACGGCAGTCTGCTCGTCTCGCGGATTTACGACGCGCGCCGCGCCCTGGGTGGCGGTGACAACACATACACCATCCGGCTCGTCGACCTCGCGTTGTCCAACTGAGGCAGGCGCCTGCAAGCGCGCCTGGTGCCGAACAACAAACAAAAAATGAGGGTAACCAAATGACGAACAATTCCCGGCTTTTCCTGAAAACGAACCTTGGAGCGGCCGCCGCTCTGGCAACCCTGCTGACGGCCGCCTGCGTGGCGCCCTATCAGCCGCCCCAGCAGGTGCAGGCCAGCAATCCGAGCATCACCTACCAGTATCACACCGACCAGGAACTGCTGCAGGTCAACCAGACCGCGTCGACATTCTGCAATCAGTATGGCGCCATGCCGCGCCCCGCCAGTTTCACGAACAGTCCGGATGGCAGCAAGATCGTGGCCTTCGAATGTGTGCAGATGACCGGACCGCTGGTTCAGCAGCCGATGACCATACCGATGGTTCAGCAGCCGCAATTCAATACCAATCTCAACTACAGCTACCGGACCGACCAGGAATTGCTGGACGCGTCGCGTAATGCCCAGGCCTACTGCACGAATCGTGGGTCGCCGCAGGTCATTTCCAATACGGCGATTAATCTGGATGGGACCAGGACTGTGGCGTTCCAGTGCACCCGCGCGTAGAACGAGGTCGTGATCCGAGGCAGCGTGATGACTGACAGGCGCTCGTGTGGCAGATAGCCCGACCTTGCCTTCCTTCAGGAAGTTGGACCCGGCCGAAGATGGACCGGAACTCCAGGCTGCCGAGGCACGCGCCCGGCGGGCATTCGGGCTGACGGGCGCCTCGGATGGCGGCGATCATCACAACACCCTGCAAATAACGCGATCGCAGCTCGCCGACCGCTCCGTCGGCGAGCATCAGCGCACACGCTTTGTGCAAGATGGCGACGTCCCCGTTGTCTACGTGACCGGCCCGTCGGCGCCCGCGTCGTCGTCGGTGCAGGGCGCGCGGCGTCGCATCGCCGCAGAGGCCGCGCTCGACTCCGAGCGGCAGGCGCGCCAGGAAGCCGAGCGCGCACTCGGCGAGGCGCAGGCAGCCATGGCCGACATTCAAAGGCGGCTTGACCATGCCAACCTTGCCCGCGCCGAGGTGGCTGAAGCTGTTCAAGAACTTCGTGCCGAGAAAGACGACCTTGAGGCGCAACTCGCGCTCGCCCGGGTGGCTCGCCGGGAAGCCGAGGCCGCGCTTTCGGCAGATAATGCCAGGCCGGTTGCGCGCGGGTAGCCATTGCCGTTGCTGCCGAGACCGCCGGTATCATGCGAACCGTCCCGGCAAGCCGGACCATTGAGCCGGTGTTCCGCACGCTCAGGAGCGCCGGCGTACAAATCGAGACCTCGCACGTCAGCGAGGCCCAACGGTTCGTCAAGCTGGCGGCGAGCGGGCCGATCGCGGCGGTGCGCGTCCTGCAGATGGTGCTCGGCCGTGACGGCGGCACCGGCCAGATGCTGACCGATGCCGCCGATTCCGAGCATCGGCCGATGCTGCAGGCGGGCAACGCCAAACCCGAAGGCGGCCCCGCAAAGCTGAAAAACCCCCACCCAGCCGACACCCTGGCCTGGTTCGCCTGGATCGTGGCTCGGTTGGGTGGCTGGTCCGGCTTTACTTCCAGCGGACACAAACCCGCCGGACCCAAGACTGTCTCCCGCGGGCTGAACAAGCTCGACGGCATGCTCGAAGGCTGGAAACTCGCTGGTTCCGCAGTAGCCTGGGGGAGGGGGGCCTTCGTGCCATCATCCGTGGTGTAGGCTTGCTCCGGGCCGCCGATGCATTTTCACTCCGGCGTTGACACGCCCGAAAAACCGGCGGATGTGTCCATGGCGACCAGGTTGCGGCCCCTCTAGGTTTCCGCCTGATTTGGGAATCCCAAGTGGATAACGTTGACGCGACGCTACAGGATGCCGGGATGATGAAACAATTTCATATCGAACTGGTCAAACCGTCCCATTACGATCGGGAGGGTTACGTCATACAGTGGTGGAAGGCGTGGATTCCTTCGAACTCGCTGGCCTGCCTGTACGCCATCTCGCAGGATTGTGCCGACCGGCATGTGCTGGGCGATGATGTCGCCATCGAGGTCAACGGCTACGACGAAATGAACGTCACCGTGCCGATCACGCAGATCGCCGATCGCATCCTGGCGCCGGGCCATGGCGGCATCGTCTGCCTGGTGGGGGTGCAATCCAACCAGTTCCCGCGCGCCATGCACATCGCCCGGCAGTTCCGCGCCCGCGGCATCGCGGTTGCGATCGGCGGCTTCCATGTCAGCGGCTGCCTGGCCATGCTGAAGGAGCTGACCCCGGAACTGCGCGAAGCCGTCGACCTCGGCATCATTCTTTTCGCCGGCGAGGCCGAAGAGCATTTCGAGACCTTCCTGACCGAAACGTTCCGCGGTACCGCCCGGTCGGTCTACAATTACATGGACGACCTGCCCGAGATGCAGCAGCAGATCATTCCGCTGCTGCCGCGCCGCCTGGTGGAGCGCTATGACGGGGTGCTGTCGTCGTTCGATGCCGGGCGCGGCTGCCCGTTCCAGTGCTCGTTCTGCACCATCATCAATGTGCAGGGCCGCAAGTCGCGCTGGCGGGGTGCCGATGACATCGAACAGATCATCCGCCGCAATGCGGCGCAGGGCATTTCGCGCTTCTTCATCACCGACGACAATTTCGCCCGCAACCGCAACTGGGAAGCCATCTTCGACCGGATGATCGCGCTGCGGGAGACCGCCGGGCTCGGCATCCACTTCCTGATCCAGGTCGATGTGCTGGCGCATGCAATCCCGAATTTCATCGAAAAGGCGGTCCGCGCCGGCTGCCGCTACGCCTTCATCGGTCTGGAGAGCATCAATCCGGACAATCTGGCGCACATGAACAAGCGGCAGAACCGGATCACCGAATACCGGACGATGTTCCAGGCCTGGAAACAGGCCGGCGTGCTGACCTATGCCGGGTTCATCATGGGCCTGCCGGGCGACACACCGGCGTCGATCCGTCGCGATATCGGGATCATTCAGAAGGAACTGCCGGTCGACATCCTGGAATTCACCATGCTGACGCCGCTGCCAGGGTCGGAGGATCACCAGAAGCTGTACCAGGCCGGCGTGTGGATGGACCCCGATCTCAACAAATACGACCTGGAGAGCGTTACCGTGGCGCATCCGCGGATGAGTGCCGCGGAGTGGCAGCGTACGTATAGGGAAATGTGGGACTGGTACTATACCGACGAGCACATCGAACGGCTGATGCGGCGGAATATTGCCTATGGCATCAAGCCCATCCGCATTCTGCGCAGCGTTCTGCAGGTCTACGGCGCGGCGAAATTCGAGGACGTGCATCCGCAGCAATGCGGCTACTTCCGCCGCAAGGATCGCACCCAGCGGCGCAGCGAACTGCCACGCCCCTCACGCCTGGCCTTCCATCCCCGCCATCTATGGGAAACCCTGGCCAAATACGCGCGGTTTGGCTGCTACGGGCTGAAGCTCTACCGGCTCCGGCGGCGGATGGAAAAGGACCCGACCGCCCGGTCCTATACCGACCTCGCCATGACGCCGGTCGCGGATGTGCCAGATGAGGCGCTGGAAATGTTCGAACTGAACGACGCTGCACGAACATCGGTCGAAAAGGCGCGACGCCGGACGAAAGCCACCGCGCCGGCGAAGGCAGAGCAGATCGGGTGAAGCAAGCAAGGCCAGGGGGCGCTGCCCCATAGGTGTTACTCACCAGCCGGTAATATAGGCGACACTTGGTGCTCGGAAGAATGACCGGACGAGCCGGGGTGCGTTCTTCATGGGCGGCAACTGCGCCTCGATCTTATCCTGCAACCGTTCGCCTTTGCGCAGCGGCGCCCTGGCCACACCGGTGCGCTTCACAGGACTCCAGGCGCTCGTTGCTGGCGGGTGGAGGCCTGTTCGCGGCAGCAGCATGCCGGGCCGCGACGATGGTATGTGGCACGAAAACTGGTTCGATGATGGCCTTCTTGATCTCTCTGCCGACCTCGTAGACGCAACAGCGGAGGCGCGGCGAATTAGTGATGGGCGGGGGCATGTGGAATTGTCGTGCAGTGGTGGGCCTGCTTGCGGTCCGCACAGCGATTTCGGAGCGGAGGCGAGCCTGTAAGGCGCCCGTTCCGAGCAGAAAATGGGCACCAGAGGTCAGTCAACCACGATGGTCTCGCCGACGAAGGCCGGGATGAACCGCTTCCCGAAGGTTTGCTGCAGTTGGGCCATCACCGCGAAGCCCGTGCAA
>CAIMEK010000444.1 GCA_903839965.1 uncultured Acetobacteraceae bacterium
GCAATCTCCCCGCTCATACTCACCTCACCAACCGCCAGCTTCCACCACCGCCTGGCTAACCCAGCACGACGGCGAAAGCAGGCCGTAAACTACCCCTTTCGGGGCTTATTTTAGTGCCTATGGGGCGGAGCCCTGGCCTTCTTTAGTTCGCCGCTGTCGCCTGCGATCTGAGTTCGCGGGCGCGGGCGAGGACTTTGTTTTCCATTTCACCGGTGGTGGCTGCGCTCACCGGTGCGTCCACCCATTGGCTGCCTTGCTGCACCTGGCGGAACACGGTCACGCGCACGCCGTCGGTGCGCAGTTGGCGGCCCAGGATGTAGGCCGTCGCCTTGAAGCGTTCGCCGGGTGCGGAGGGCGGTTGGTACCAATCGGTGATGATCACGCCGCCGAACGGGTCGGCCGATGCCAGAGGCATGAACGAGAGTGTATCCAGGGCTGCGCGCCACAGGTAGGCGTTCACGCCGAGCCCCGCGCCGTTGTCTTCCGACGCCTTCGCCTTGCCGCCGAACAGCACGAAGCCTTCGTCGCCGAAGGCCCTGCCGGTGCCCGCTCCGTTGAAGCGCGGGTCGTTGTATTCGGTCTCACTCACCGGCGTGGTTTTGCATCCCGCGACGGTCACGGCGACGGCGAACAGCAGGGTGACGATTTTCAGTCTCGGGTTCATGGGCCGCCTGGTCTGAAAGGGGTTCGCCGGTGACGAGGAATACAGGACCTCCGGCGCAACGCCAAGGGCCGCGAGGCGGTGTTGCATCCGGCGGTTCGCTGGTCTGCGCGCACGGCAACGCAAAAAAGGAGGGCGGTGGAAACCACCGCCCTCCCGCCCGGACCTAACCTGGCCCGGGAAGTCCCGAGTTCGAAGTCAGCTTACCACCGGAACATCGTGCCGATGAACAGCCCTTGCGACTTCACGTTGTTGTTCGTGCGAACAACGCCGGCGGCGGCGGAAGTCGTGCCGCTCAGCAGGTCGACACCAGCCTGGTGGCGCGTGCCATACAGGTAGGACAGGAAGAGGTGAGCGCCCGGGGCAACATTGAGCGTGGCACCAGCGGCGAGGCCCTGCTCAGTCCGGGTCTTGCCGACCGCTTTCACAGTCAACGGGGTCCAGCTACCGGCGCTCTGCACGGTGTAGAACGACGCACCGACGATTGCCGGGCCGAACGCGTAGGAGGCGCCAAGCAACCAGGCGGTTTCGTCAACGCTGCCCTTCGGCGCCAGGTTCCACTGGCCATTCTCACGGCCGCTGATGACGTGGCCACCGACAGCCAGACCGCCGAAGGTCACCTGCAAGCCAGCATCGATCACGCTCATGTTGTCGTATCTGTAGGTGCCCGCCGGGGCGCCGTTGTACAGAACCCGGCCGCTCTGGATGGTGCCGAGCGTTGCGGCGAGGCCCACCGGGCCCATTGCCGCGCGGATGCGGGCGACCATGTCCACCGTGTTCTTGCGGCGTGCCGATTCACCAAACACCGACGTCGCCGAAGCCGGGTCGCAGCCGGACGGATTGCTACCGGAGCCCGTGTAAGATTGGCCGCTCGTGGTATTGCCGTATGCGCAGTTGCCCGGGCCGCTGGCGCCACCGCCCTGCGTGCCCGTCGTCGGCTCATACGAAATGCCGAAGTCCAGCAGGTCGAAGAACTTGGGCGACATGTAGACGACCTTGGTGGTCGAGTACAGGGCGCCAACGTCTTCGAACGGCCACAGCGGAACGGTGTTGGAGCTGAACAGGCCCGGAACGTCGCCGTTCCACCCGCCGTCGTTGAAGTTTTCGAAGTTGCCGGTCAGCATCAAGGAGGTCGGCTGGTCGGTCGAACCGAAGCGCAGGTAGCCCAGGGCGTCGGTGCCGAAATAGCCGGTCTCACGCCGGAAGTACAGGCCAGCGCGGGCCTTGTTCGATCCCGAGATCGAACCGTTCGCGCCGCCGCCCGGAGGAGCCGCCTGGTCCTGCCGGATTTCGAGGAACGCGCCGTATTTCAGCCCGTTCGCGGCCATCGCGTCGAAGCTCGGATACAGACGGGCATACTCGAACATCCCGTAGTTGGAGAGCTTCGTGTTCTGTGCGGTGGGGGCCGTGCCGGCAGCGGTGGTGACGCCGGTATTGTTGCGGCCGCTATCCGTGGCCGCGCCGGCGTATACCGCCAACCGCCCATAGAGCCGGACCGTCATGTTGCCCGGAGCCATCGGGGTAACGCCAGGGGTCGCCGTGCCGAAATAGCCGTTCTGGATCGCCGGCACCGGGGCCATGCCGACATTGTTGACGGCGCTGGGGTTCTGCAGCCCGAACGGTGTCCCGGCCGTGTAGGGATACTGGGATTGGGCCGGCGCTTGTGCACTGGCGACGCTCACCAGGGCCATTGTGCCGCCTAGCATGGCCGCGCTGGCCAGCAGGAGCTTGCGCATTCTATCCTCCTCATGTCGCCGGCGCGCCGGCGGTATTGGCAGGCCCCGCCCCGCTTCCCAGAGATCCATCGGGTCACCGATGGATCCCCCACGGGAGGGGCAGCCGGACCTGTCGAGAGTATTGACGCCCCATTCATCGCCCCGCAACGGTTGAACGGGGCCGGCATGGCATTTCCGAAACACTGTGTCCGAAAGAGCACAATCGCGCCTCACAGGAGGGCCCCGATCGCCCCCGCGGCCACGCAACGGGGCAATCGTCGCACGTTCGCCCCGTCGACTCCGCCCAGTGCCCCCACCGTGCCGCCGCCGCGCCGCGCGGCCAGCCCCCAGCGGCAAGCTCCCAGCCCGGCCACGCCCGGGTGGCTGGCCGTGGCGAAGGCCGGCGACAGCAGGGCGAGCGCGCCCGCCCGCCGCGCCCGCCGCAGCTCCGCCAC
>CAIMEK010000445.1 GCA_903839965.1 uncultured Acetobacteraceae bacterium
CAGGCTCTCCATGCGGAACTGCACGCCGCTGGCGCCGAGATCGACCGAGACGCCCGAGACGTTCCAGAACCGCGAGCCCTCGTGCACGAACTGCTCGTACGGCGAACGGATGAACACCGAGAGCGTGAGGCTCCGCCCGTCCGGGTTCAGCTCGTAGCCCAGCATTTCGCCGACGACGATGCCGCGGTAGAACACCGGCGAGCCGCTGCCCAGCGAGCCGATGCGCTCCGTCATCAGCCGGAAGGTTCGTCCCGGCTCGTCCGAGCGGATGGCCGGCGGCTCCTCCAGGCCGGTGAAGGCGTTTTCCTCCGCGGCGTCCGGCGAGCCGGGATCAAGCTCGATATAGGCGCCGGAAACCAGCGTCTCGATGCCGGAAAGGTTGCCGCCGGCCAGGCGCGGCCGCACCACCCAGAAGCGGGCGTTCTTGGTGAGGAAGCCCGCGGCCTGGCGCTGCATCTCCACGCTGGCCACCACGTGCTTCATGTCCCCGGACAGCACCACGCTGCGCACCACGCCCAGTTCGACCGCCTTGTGGCGGACCTTGGTCTGGCCGGCCTGCAACCCGTCGCCGCTGCTCCAGGTGATGGTGACGGTGGGGCCGCGCTGCGACATCGCGCGCCAGCCCAGGTAGCCGGCGAGCAGCGCGGCCACCAGCGGCACCAGCCAGATGAGCTGGAAATGCCGGCGGTGGGAATGCACCTCCGCCGCCGGCAACGACTCGATCGGGGGCGGGGGGAGCGGCTGGTTCATCGGGCGGCGATCCGGGTGGTGGAGCGGCCGGCGGCGTCCCACATCAGGCGGGGATCGAAGGTGCCGGCCGCCAGCATGGTGAGGATAACCACGGAGCAGAAGGCGACCGCGCCGGGTCCGGGCGTCACCGAGGCGATCGCGCCGAGGCGCACCACCGCGGTGAGGATGGAGACCATGAACACGTCGATCATCGACCACCGACCCACCGCGTCGACGATGCGGTAGAGCAGCGTGCGTTCGCGCAGCCGGCCCTTGCTGTGCAGCCGCATGCCCAGCAGCAGCCCGGACAGGCTGAGCAGCTTGAGCACCGGCACCGTGATGGAGGCGAAGAACACCAGCAGGGCCAGCGGCCACATGCCGGCGGCGGCCAGCTTGATGATGCCGGACAGGATGGTGTCCGGCGCACCGCGGCCGAAGCTGATCACCGTCATCACCGGCAGCACGTTGGCGGGGATGTAGAGCAGGGCGGCGGCGAACAGCAACGCCCAGGTGCGCTGGCTGGAGGCCGGCTTGCGGGCCCGCAAGCTGCTGTCGCAGCGCGGGCAGATTTCGCCCGGCAAGCCCATGCACACCAACCGGCAGGTGTCGCAGCCGATCAGCTCCCCATGCGCGGGCGTCGCGGGGGCGGCGGGGGCGATTCGGTCGCGATCCAGCGCCTGCCAGATCGCTTCGTGGTCGAGCACCGCCTCGGCCGCCGCCATCACCAGCATCAGCCCGCCCAGCGCGTACACGGCGATGCCGACCTGCACGGTCGCGATGTCGGTGAGCTTGGTGTAGGCGACCAGGAAGCCGAGCAGGAACACTTCCACCATCGACCAGGGCGTCATCCACTCCACCCAGCGGAACACGCGGCGCAGGTGGCGCGGCCGCTGCCACCGCGGCAGGCGCGCGCCCAGCATCACCCAGCCCAGGCAGAGCAGCTTGGCCAGCGGCACCACGACGGTGGTGGCGAACACCACGATGGCGAGCTCCCACAGCCCTTGCGCGCGCAATTCCACCGGCCCGGAGAACAGCAGCGTCTGATGGTCCCGCCCGGCGATGTCCAGCCCCAGGAACGGCTCCTGGGTGGCAACGACCAGCAGGATCAGGCCGGTGACGGCCAACGCCAGCGCCCGACCCTCGGGGTTGGTGCGGTGGTGGCGCAGCACCGAGGCGCAGCGCGGGCAACGTACCACCGCCGACCCAGGCGCCTCTGGCAGGCGCTGGAACAACCCGCAATCCGGACACTCGCGCAAGCCAGGACGGGCCTGGGCGAACTGCATGGTCATCGTATTGCGCCCGACGATGATCGACACTCCTTGGCCCATACGGCAGAGAAGCTAACGCCGTACTACAGCACACCGTCGCGTGCACTGTTTATGCGCATTGCGCGGATTCGACCATCGTCCCGACCCGCCTGCGCCCCCGGTTGCTCCCTCCCGGCCTGGCGGGCGGGGCGGATCACCGATCCGGGGCGTACAGGGCGAACATGCCGCCCTGCGGGTCGCGGCATTGCGCGATCCAGCCGCCGCCGGGCACCTGCATGGGGCCGTTCAGCACCTTGCCGCCGGCGTCGTTCACCCGGCCCATCGCGGCGCCGATAGCGTCGACGTTGAAGTAATACAGCCAGGCCGGTGGGATCTTCGGCTCGTGCCGGGTCATCATGCCCCCGGTCGCCACGCCGCCGGCGGCGAAAATCTGGTAGACGCCCATCGGCCCCGTGTCGATCGCGTCCGCCTTGGTCCAGCCGAACAGCCCGGCGTAGAAATCGAACGCCGTGTCCCGGTTGGCCGCGCTCAGTTCGTGCCAGCCGACATGGCCCGGCGCGGGGTCGTGGGCCGGGGGCCCTTCGCCGGCGCCCGACGGGCGGAACAGGGCGAACACCGCCCCCTGCGGGTCGGCGACGACGGCGAAGCGGCCGACGCCGGCGATCTCGTCGGGGCCATGATGCAGGCGCCCGCCGGCCGCCTTGATGCGCTCGGCGGTGGCGTCGACATCGTCCACCGCGATGTAGCCGATCCAGCCCACTTTCGCGCCCGAGCCGGCCGCCGAAGGGGGCAGCGCCATCAGCCCGGCCACCGGCCGCTCGCCGGCCGTGAACATGCTGTAGTCCCGGTCGGGTATGCCGGAGCCCCTGGATTTCCAGCCGATCACGGTGCCGTAGAACGTCGTCGCGGCCTCGGTGTCGGTGGTCATCAACTCGCACCAGACGAACTTGCCGTAGGACTTGGTCATGCTGTTCTTCCCCTCTGTCGTGGTTGGCCGTCAGGACGCCATGGCCTGATAGGCAAGGGTCTGCACCGCGTCAACGACCGCGACATCGTCGGGGCCGGGCCTCAGCCGCCGGGTCATCAGGAGCCCCGTCATCCGCACCCGCGGATCGACCCGGAAGCGGGTGCCGAGTGGCGGCTTTGCTGGCGATGGACCGCACGACGCTCACGGCGGCGCTCAAGCTGCTGGAGCGGCGCGGCCGCCGGCTGGCGCTGTCGGCGCCTGAACGCACTCCTTCGGCTCGATGGCCCCCGGTTCCTGACGATCTCGAAATGACCGCGCCAGGCCTGGGCAATGTTCCGGGCGACGCTAGACTTCTCCGTTGAACTCCCGGACGGCATCGATCATGGCCACGATGTTTTCGATCGGCGTGCCCCGCTGCACATTGTGCGTGGGGCTGAACACGAACCCGCCGTCGCGTCCGAATATCTCGCAGTGTTCCAGCGCCTGTCTGCGCACCTCGTCAGGTGTACCGAACGGCAACACCTTCTGGACGTCGATGCCGCCGCCCCAGAATACGATGTCCTGGCCGAATTCGCGCTTCAGCGTCGCCGGGTCCATGTCCATGGCGGAGGTCTGGACGGGGTTCAGGATATCCAACCCCGCCTCGATGAAACACGGAATCAGCGGAGCGACCGACCCGCAACAATGCTTGAGGGTCTTCCATTTCGTGTTGGCATGAATCCAGTCGGTCATTTTGCGATAATTGGGCGTCCAGATGTCCCGGAGCGTCGAAACCCTGACGAATTGCCCGAACTGGTGTCCGAAGTCGTTTGAACAAACGTGTATAACGTCGATCTTGTCGCCACAGGCATTGTTGATGGCACGCAGATTGACCAGGGCGATATCGGTCTGGCGGTCGAAAACTTCCTTCACGTAGTCGGGACGAATGAGTGGCGACACATACCACTCTTCGATACTGCGAATTCCCTTGGGGTGCTTGAGCCCCGTCCCGGTGATGCCGTCGACGCTGCCAAGCACCATGCCCGGAGCGGTCAATACAACGGCCCGTCCGGACCGATACGCCGCTTCCACGCTGCGGGCAATAAAGCGCAGATCTTTTTCGCCGAGGACGGAATACTCTTCCACATTGTCGGCGGGGTCCAGCTTGTCCTCGTCGAACTCCACTTGCCGCTCGATGTTGTCGAAATAGGGGCTTTTCAGCGGCATGTGTCCCGACGGCGGACAGCTCGTGTCCCCCTGCGGATGCACGAACCATCCGCCCTCGCCATCGGGCGTCGGTTGGAACATGCCGGGAACCCATACGTCCTGCCCGTCCGGTGTCGTCCACAGCTTGTAGTCTTCCCGCGGCAGGCCGAAATGGTCGCCGCGCGGGAGGGCAGCTGCGGTATCGACCCCCATCCTGTCCGCCAGGTCGTCCGGAATGAGCGCGGTCATGAAGGCAACGCTCAAGGTGGTGACGGGCTCATCCGGCAACCCGTAATGCTCCCTTAATTGCTGCACGCAACTGACATGCAGCGTGGAAGACCCGTGCCCCCCCAGATCGAAGGCGATCTTGTCGGGTTGCCGATGATTGAGCGACGCGAGAACCCGTTCCCTGGCGTTCATGTCGTTCCTCGTTGCGCCGACATTTCGTGGATGGGCGGCCATCCAGCTGTCGCGCGGGCAGTCTGCTCACGGTGCCGCGTGTTCCGCAACGGTTGAGTTGCCGGCAGACCCACGCCGGTTCAGCCCTTGACCGCCCCCGCGGTAGGCCCGGCGGCGAGGAAACGTGCAACAGCAACACGAGCACCAGCACGGGAAGGAGCTGCAACGTGGCGCCGGCGAACACCGCGCCCCATTGCACGCCAGCCACCGTACCGAGCAATTCGCCAATGACAACAAGAGCGGTTTTCGCCTCGGTGGTGGTGAAGATCATGGCGAAGACGTACCCGTTCCAGGCGAACGCCACGACGAACAGCGCAACCGAAACCAGCCCCTGGGCGATCAGCAGTACGACGACGAGCATGAACAGCCCGGTCGCGGATGCCGTGCCGAAATCCCGGCACTTGAAGGTTTCGCGATAGCGGTAGATGGCGAGCACCGCCGACAAGCGCGCCGGCCCGCCCGACCTGTTCGGGCAGGCCAACCGCCGCGTCGTGCCGCGCTGACGGCGCCGAGCAACTGCGGCCCGCTTTTCCGCCGCTCGCGCAGTGTCCGCTCTCCGGCTGCCGCCGAAAGCGGCCGGGCGCCTTGCTCGTTGCAATTTCGGCGAGTGTATTTCGGCAGGTGGTTGCAGCCCGGGCTCACGGCGACGTGAAAGTTAACTTGTCATGAATAAGAAACCAGAATATTCTGTGTGCTGATCGGTCGTCTTGCCTGAATTTGGCGAATGTTGGAACGATCGCCAAACCATGGTGTGTCGGATGTGCCGCGACGTTGCGTTATCGGTGCGTTATTCGTGATTGATTCGGAATATTGCCATTCCGCGATCCACCGGCACACCGGGTCCGATGGCGCTGGCCGCACGGCAACACCGCCGCGCAGAGCCCCCCGCCCGACAAGGCGCTCGTCGCCGTTGTCCCTGGAAGGTTAACGCCATGACGACCTACAACGGCAATGTGTTGAGCAGCGGCACCCTGAATGTGTCCGCTACCGATACGGCCAGCAATGTCACGGTGAACGCCGGCGGCACCGAGAAAGTGTTCGCGGGAGGCGTCGCCAGCTTCAACTTCGTGGATGGCGGAGTAGAGGTCGTCTCCTCCGGCGGCACGGTCATCTCGTCGATGGTGCAAAACTCCACCCTTTTTCAAGTCGGGTCCGCCGGCGTTGAATATGTCTACCCGGGCGGCACCGCCAGCAGCACCACAGCGATCAATTGGGGAGAGGTTCAGGTCTCTGGCGGCACGACCTTCGACAACGTGCTGAGCGGCATGGGGATCGAATCAGTCTTTTCAGGCGGCACGGCTGTTTCCACCACCGTGAATGCCAACGGCAACCAGTCCATCTATGCCGGAGGCTCGGCCAGCGCCACCACGGTCGACGGCGGAACAGAGGACGTTCTGTCCGGCGGCACAACCAGCGCCACTCGGGTGATCAATAACGGCGATGAACAAGTCTACTCCGGCGGCGTCGCCAGCAACGTGACGCTGATCTCAGGAGGCGAGGGTGCCAACCGCGGCGGCACGGCCATCTCCACCACGGTGGGCAACCTTGGAGCGGAGTACGTCTACGCCGGCACGACCAGCGCGACCACGGTGAACGCCGGCGGCTCCGAGACCATCTATTCCGGCGGCACGGTCAGCACCACTTCGGTGAACTCGGGCGGCACGGAGTACGTTGCCTCCGGCGGCATCGCCATCTCCTCCACGGTCAACAGCGGCGGCATGCTCGTCGTCCAGTCCGGCGGAACCGTCACCGGCGCCCACCTTGTCCTCGGCAGCATCCTCGATTTCAGGGATGTCGCTGTCAGCGCCTCCGCCAACGCCAGTTTCGATCCGGCCACCCATCGGCTCACCCTCACGGATGGAAGCGATACGGTTTCGATCGGTCTTGATCCGAGCGAAAGCTTCGACGGACTGTACTTCAACCGCTCCGGCGACGGCGCTGGGGGCACCAAAGTCATCCTCTCACCCGCCCCGCCGGCGGTCGTGACCTCGATCGTGGCCTCGCCAGCCACCGCGGACCTCAGCGCCGGCCATCTGGTGACCTTCACGCTCACAATGAGTACGGCCGTCACCATCACCGGCGGACCGCCGATGTTGTCGCTGAACGACGGCGGTGTGGCGACCTACCAGCTCGGCTCCGGCACCAGTACCCTGGTATTCGGCTACACGGTCACATCCGGGCAGAACACCGCCGACCTGACGGTGGCCGCGATCGCCCCGAACGGCGCCATGATAGTGGACGGGGTTGGCAACGCGGCCGATCTGAGCGGAGCATTGGCCAATCCGGCCGGCACGCTGCAGATCGATACCATTGCCCCGACGTTGACTTCGCTCTCGGCCACGGGCGCAGCAGGCATCACGTCCGGCAACGGCGACCTCGGCATCGGCCAGACCGTCACGCTGACCGCCGGATTCAGCGAAGCCGTAACGGTAACGGGCCAGCCCGCGCTGACCCTGAACGACGGCGGTTCGGCGGCCTATTTCTCCGGCTCCGGCACCGACACCCTGGTATTCACCTACACGGTCGCCCCGGGGCAGAACACCGCCGACCTGGCAATGACGGGCGTTTCCCTGATCGGCGCGACCATCACGGACGGGGCTGGCAACGCGGCCAACCTCGCCGGAGCAGCGCTCAATCCTCCCGGCACGCTGCAGATCGACACCCTCGCGCCGGCCGCGCCGACGATCACCTCGGCTGGCGGCGCCGATAGCGAGGTTAGCACCCAGTCCGGCGATGCCCTGATCGTCGGCACGGCGGAGGCGGGCAGCCTCGTCTCGCTCGCCTGCGGCGGCACTCCCCTGGGCACCGCGCGGGCCGACGCGGCAAGCGGTGCCTGGTCCTATGCGCTGACCGTGGCGAACATCGCCGCCATCGGCCAGGGCGCCGGCAAAACAGTCACCGCCATCGCGACCGACGCCACCGGCAACGCCTCCGCCACCAGCACCCCGTTCAGCTTCGGCGTGGACACCGTGGCCCCGACGGTGACCGCGCTGGCGACCTCGGGCCCCGGCATCACCGCCGGCAGCGGCCAGTTGCGCGCCGGCCAGTCGGTTCTGCTGACCGCGACGTTCAGCGACGTGGTGACGGTTGTCGGCGTGCCGACCCTGCTGCTGAACGACGGCGGCGCCGCGACCTA
>CAIMEK010000446.1 GCA_903839965.1 uncultured Acetobacteraceae bacterium
CGCCAGCGGCAATCTCAGCCAGTTCGTCATGCACGACGGCCAGCCGACGTTTGCCTATATCGGCATCGCCGACCCGCATTTGCGGGTCGTCGGCGTCGGCGACTGCAACGCCGACGGCACCTCCGACATCCTGTTCCGCGATCCCCTCGGCGGCGGGCTCAGCGAATTCGTCATGCATAATGGCCAGCCAACCTGGGCTTCCATCGGCTGGGCCGATCCTGTCCTGCAGGTCGTGGGCGTCGGCGACTTCAACGGCGACGGCACCGACGACATCCTGTTCCGCGATCCCCTCGCCGGAACCTTCAGCGATTTCCTGATGCACAACGGCCAGCCGACCTGGTCGTCGGTGGCCACCGCTGGTCCGAACCTGCTGTTCGTCGGCGACGGCGACTACAACGGCGACGGCACGTCCGACATCCTGTTGCGCGACCCCGCCGGCGGCTCGCTCACCCTGTACGCCATGCACAACAACCGGCCGACCTCAACCTCCGCGGGCTGGGCCGCCGCCAACTGGCACGTCACCGGCTAACCCGCCAACGCCTCCTCGATCCCCCGCAAATACCCAATCGCCCGCGCCGCGCTCGCCGGCCCGTCCGGCACGTATTCGAACGGCTCCACCCCGATCCACCCTGCGTACCCGGCGTCCCGCAGCACCCGCAGCACCGGCGCGAACCGCTGCCTGCCCTGGCCCGGCCCGCGCTGGTTGGCATCGTTGAGGTGCACGTGCGCGATCACCCCGCTCGGCAGCCAGCGCGCCAGCAGCGCCTCCGGCGGCGCCGCCTCGGCCGAGCCGGCCGCGCAGGCATCCACCATGGTGCGCAGCGCCGGCAGCCCGGCCCGCTGCACGAATTCCGCGGCCTCGGCCACCGTGTTGAAGCAATTGGTCTGCTTCGGCGTCAGCGGCTCGACGACATAGGTCACCCCCGCCTGCGCCGCCGCCGCGCCGGCCAGCATGAACGCCTCCTCCACCCAGCCCCGCGCCGCGGCCACCCCCTCGGGCAGCACCCGCTGCGCCGGGCTGCCGTGCACCAGGTACGACCCGCCCAGCGCCGCGCACAGATCGACCAGCCGCAGCATCACCTGGCGCGAGCGCGCCCGCACCGCCGCGTCCTCGCTCGCCAGCGCCAGCCCCTTCGGCGCCACCAGCAGCCAGTGCAGCCCGCTGATCGCCACCCCCGCCGCCGCCGCGTCGCGCCTGAGTTCGGCCACCCGCGCCCCCGGCATCTCGTGCGGCGCGTCAGCCACGGTGAACGGCGCCAGTTCGATGGCGTCGTAGCCGCAGGCGCGCGCGAATTCGCACTGCGCGGCAAACGGCAGCGTGCGCACCACCTCGTTGCACAGCGCGATGCGGAACCCCATCGACTTACTCCTTATTGGGCAATGCGCTACGCTACGCGGCCCGCTCCCGGGGGGGAAGCCGCATGCGCCTGCTCGATCCCGCCGCCCTGCCCGAGCGCTTCGACGATGTCGCCGCGCTCGAGGACTTCCTGTCGCTGCCCACCCAGGCCCTGGTGGACGACCTGGAGCGCGTCCCCGGCGACATCCTCATCCTCGGCGTCGGCGGCAAGATGGGTCCCACGCTCGCCCGCCTGGCCCGCGCGGGGGCGCCGGCGCGGCGCATCATCGGCGTGGCGCGCTTCACCGAAACCGGACTGGCCGAACGCCTGCAGGCCTGCGGCATCGAAACCATCCCCTGCGACCTGCTCGACCGCGACGCCCTGCGGGCGCTGCCATCCGCGCCCAACGTCGTCTTCATGGCCGGGCGCAAGTTCGGCTCGTCGGGCAATACGCCGCTGACCTGGGCGATGAACGCCACCGTCCCCGCCCTGGTGGCGGAGCGCTATGCCGCCGCGCGCATCGTCGCCTTCTCCACCGGCAACGTCTATCCGCTCACCCCGGCGGTGCTGCAGGGACCGACCGAGAGCACGCCGCCGGCCCCCGTCGGCGAGTACGCCATGTCCTGCCTCGGCCGCGAGCGGGCGTTCGAATACGCCTCCGCGCGACATGGCACGCCGGGGCGCATCGTGCGGCTCAACTACGCCATCGACTGCCGCTACGGCGTGCTGTTCGACATCGCCTCCAAGGTCGCCGCCGGCCAGCCCGTCGACGTCGCCATGGGGCATGTCAACGTGATCTGGCAGGGCGACGCCAACGCCCAGGCGCTGCGCTGCCTCGCCCACTGCACCACCCCCACCGCCGTGCTGAACGTCAGCGGCCCGGAAACGCTCTCGGTGCGCGGGCTCGCCGCGGAATTCGGCCGCCGCCTCGCCCGTCCGCCCGACATCGTCGGCCAGGAAGCCCCGGACGCCCTGCTGACCAACAGCACGGAGGCCGCCCGCCTGTTCGGCTACCCGGTGGTGCCGCTCGGCCGCATGCTCGACTGGGTCGCGGACTGGGTGGCCCGCGCCATGCCCGACCTGGGCAAGCCGAGCAAGTTCGAGGTCCGCAGTGGCCGTTTCTGAGCCCTTCCGCCTGACCCCGGCGGATGCGCCCGACGCCGTGGCGCTTTCCGCCGAAGCCGGCTGGAACCAGACCGCGGACGACTGGTGCCTGTTCATCGACCACGGCGCCGTCTTCGGCCTGCGCGCGCAGGGGCGGCTCGTCGCCACCGCCGCCGCGCTGCCCTACCAGGGCCCGTTCGGCTATGTCGGCATGGTGCTGACCACCGCCGGGCATCGCCATCGCGGCCACGCCACCCGCCTGCTGAAGCTGGCGATGCAGGTGCTGCGCGAGGCCAGCCAGGTCGCGCTGCTGGACGCCTCGCCGGAAGGCCGGCCCGTCTACGAAAAGCTGGGTTTTGTCCCACTCGACTCGCTGCAGCGCTGGACCGGCGCCGCCGGCGGCACTCCGTCCGCGGCGACCGCGGCGGCCGCTGCCATCGCCGCGCTCGATGCATCCGCCTTCGGCGCCGCCCGCCGCTTCTTGTTCGATGACATGCTCGCCCGCGACGGCACCCTCGCCCTGCTCGAACCCGCGGGCTGCGTCATGGCCCGTCGCGGCCGGCTCGCCACCCAGATCGGCCCGCTGGTCGCCGCCGACGAAGCGCAGGCGCTCGGTCTGCTGCATCGCATGCTGGTGCGCCTCGCCGGCCCGGTGCTGCTCGACGTGCCGGTGCGCTGGGCCGGCCTGGCCGACTTCCTCGCCGCCTGCGGCTTCGCCCGCCAGCGCCCGTTCACCCGCATGGCGCTCGACCACCCCGCGCCGTTCGGCGTTCCCGCCCGCCTGTTCGCCGTCACTGGACCGGAGTTCGGCTGATGCCCCTGCCCGCCGATGTCGCCGCCATCCTGCGCGACGGCGCCGTGATCCCCGCCCACCCGCTGGCGCTCGACGCAAGGCGGCACCTCGACGAGCGCCGCCAGCGCGCGCTGACCCGCTACTATATCGACGCCGGCGTCGGCGGGCTGGCGGTCGGCGTGCACACCACGCAGTTCGCCATCCGCGAGCGCGAGCTCTATGAGCCGGTGCTGGCCACCGCCATCGCCTCCGCCCGCGCCTGGACCACCCGGCCGCTGGCGATGGTCGCCGGGCTGTGCGGTCGCACCGACCAGGCGCTGGCCGAGGCCGTCCTGGCGACCCGGCTCGGCTACCACGCCGGCCTGCTCAGCCTGGCCGCCCTGCGCGACGCCTCGCCGGACTCGCTCATCGCCCATTGCGCAGCCGTCGCCGAGGTCCTTCCCCTGGTCGGCTTCTACCTGCAGCCCGCGGTCGGCGGCATCGCGCTCGACGCCGCGTTCTGGACCCGTTTCGCCGCCATCCCCAACGTGGTCGCCATCAAGGTCGCCCCGTTCAACCGCTACCGCACGCTCGACGTGCTGCGCGGCGTCGTCGAGGCCGGCGCCGAGGACCGCGTGACGCTGTACACCGGCAACGACGACCACATCGTGCTCGACCTGGTCACCCCGTTCACCGTCATGCGCGCGGGCCGCCCCGTCACCTTGCGCTTTCGCGGCGGCCTGCTCGGCCACTGGTCGGTGTGGACGCACAGCGCCGTGCGGCTGCTGGCGCGCTGCCGCGCCGCCTGGGGCGCGGTGCCCGACGACCTGCTGGCGCTGGACGCCCGCGTCACCGACTGCAACGCCGCCTTTTTCGACGTGGCGAACGATTTCGCCGGCTGCATCGCCGGCTGCCACGAAGTGCTGCGCCGGCAGGGCCTGCTGGAAGGCATCTGGTGCCTCGACCCCGCCGAGGGTCTGGGCCCCGGCCAGTGCGAAGAGATCGACCGCGTGCTCCTCCAGCACGCCGACCTCTCCGACGACGATTTTGTCCATGCCAACCGCACGCGGTGGCTGGAGTCCTGAGCGGCTACGGAGATTTCTCTTGCGGCATCATTCCGGTTAGCGGAGAATCGCGCCCTCATAGGACACGCCAGTCTTTGCCCGCGGCTCTCGGCAGAACGCCCAGTTCGCACAGCCGCCAGCGATCCGGTCGCGTGCTGGGTGGTGAACAATGAAGAATTACGTCGGCACGCTCCCCCTCTCCGGCAGCATGCACCTTGCCAGTGAAACGGCGACATTTTACGGCAGTCTCTACGTCGTTCTTTCCGCGACCCTCGACAGCAGTGGAACCGGCACGGCCAGCGAGACGACCTATGGCGGCGCCTTCCTTCAATATGGGGCCACCAGACAATATGTGCCGCTGAATTTCTCCACGCCGAGCTTGCCGTTTCAACTGGGGACGTTCCAGGAAACCCAAACGGTCCCTGTATCCGATCTGGGGATGAATCTCGACCTCACCGTGAGCGGTTCGGTCAGCGGCGATCTGAGACAGATCACCGAGAGCTATTCCACCACTTTCAGCGGGACATATGCCGGCTACGCCTTCTACGGCGACATCTATTTCGCCGGCACGCTGACGGCGACAAGCACTTTGGACATCAGCGGGGCGCAGTCCCGCCAGGCGACAACCGACGTGCTGCCCATCTCGCCCATGCGCGGCGTCGTC
>CAIMEK010000447.1 GCA_903839965.1 uncultured Acetobacteraceae bacterium
CGCGATGAATCGTACCCCGCCGAGCCGCGTCAAAGCCTATTTTAGTGCCTATGGGGCATAACCCCGGGGTAGGGACGATTTTGGGGCTTCCCGCGACGCGGGCGAGTACGATTCGCTTGAGACATGTCACTGCCCGCCGATCTATTTGCTCTGTCCCACCCCGGAGCCGGCGCCGCCCGACCCCATCGAGGCGGCCCACCCACCGCCGCCTGAACCCAGCATCTGCCCGCACTGTCACCGTGGGCGGCTGATCCTCATCCGCACATTCGCACGAGGGCAGGCCATGGGACCGTGATCCGCCGCCGCCTCACCCGCCGCCGTCTGATCCCCAGCCCCCGCGTCCGTCCAACAGAGCTTCCGCGGCGGCTTCGCGCCACAGAAACTCTCAATTCGTTTGCAGGCAAAACCTGGTGCCCAGGAGAAGACTCGAACTTCCACGACCTTGCGGCCACAGGTACCTGAAACCTGCGCGTCTACCAATTCCGCCACCTGGGCAGGTGCGCCCCGGCCAAGCCGGGACAGCGGGAGGTCGGCCATGTAGCCCCCGGTCACCGAACCGTCAACTGGCAAAACAAAGCGAAGTTCGCCCCCGCGTGGCGGCTTGAGGCCGACGGAGGGCAAGCCTATGAAGCAAATGATAGCAAAACGGACGAGGATGCGATGGGGGTGACGATGCGTACCGTCGCGACGGTGTTCGGCGGTTCGGGCTTCATCGGCCGCCACGTCGTGCAGCGCCTGGCCCGGCACGGCTACGTGGTGCGCGTTGGCGTGCGCAACACCGAGGCGGCGAACGCGCTCAAGCCGATGGGCGCGGTCGGCCAGGTGGTGCCGTTGCGCGCGCCGGTGACCAGCCCCGATGCGGTTGCCCGTGCGGTGGACGGCGCCCAGGTGGTGGTCAACCTGGTCGGCATCCTGGCGGAGCGCCAGCCCGGCGACTTCCGCCACGTGATGGGCGAGGGCGCCGGTACTGTGGCGCGCGCCGCGGCTGCCGCCGGGGCGGCCGGCCTGGTGCACCTGTCGGCGATCGGCGCCGACCCGGCGAGCCCGAGCGCCTATGGCCGCGCCAAGGCGGAAGGCGAGGCGGCGGTGCTGGCGGCGTTTCCGACCGCGACCGTGCTGCGGCCCTCCGTCGTGTTCGGGCCGGAGGACAAATTCTTCAACCGCTTCGCCGCCATGGCACGGATGCTGCCCTGCATGCCGGTGATCGCCGGTGCCACCCGGTTGCAGCCGGTCTATGTGGGCGACGTCGCCGATGCGGTGATGGCGGCGCTGGCGCACCCCGACGCGGCGGGCGGCACGTTCGAGCTCGGCGGCCCGCAGGCGTTCACATTCCGCGAATTGCTGGCCTGGATCGTGGCCGCCACCGGCCGCCACCGGCGACTGGTCGAGGTGCCGGCGGGGCTGGTGCAGTTGCAGGCGCGGCTGCTGGAGCGGCTGCCCGGCAAGCTGCTGACGCGCGACCAGTTGCTGATGCTGGAGCGAGACAACGTCGTGACGCCCGGAATGCCGGGATTGGCGGAACTTGGCGTGGTGCCGACGCCGATCGACCTGGTGGTTCCGCAATATCTGCGGCGGTTCCGGGCCGATGGCGGGAGGCGGGGACCGCATTCCGGGTGATAGGTCCGAATCGGATCGGATTTGTCCGATTTGGTGAACTCATTGCCGAGCAGACTTAAAAACTACCGATAGTAGGACAGTAATGCTGTCCTATATGCCATTTTCGCCCTCGCCCAAGGGCATGAACCGGCGTATATGCCCCCTGGGAGCGCGCCGACCCTCGCGGCTGCGCCCGCGAGGAGATCAGCATGGCCAGTCGCATGCTCCAGTTCGTCCACGTCCCGCAGCAGCGGCCCGAAAAGCGCGACGTGACCGCGCGCCGGGCCGACTTCCGCGAAATCTACACCGATTCCGACGCCCCCCTGGCGCGCGAGCAGTCCAGCCGCTGCAGCCAGTGCGGCGTGCCGTTCTGCCAGGTGCACTGCCCGCTGCAGAACAATATCCCGGACTGGCTGAAACTGACCGCCGAGGGCCGCCTCGAGGAGGCCTACGAGGTCAGCAGCGCCACCAATACCTTCCCCGAGATCTGTGGCCGCATCTGCCCGCAGGACCGGCTGTGCGAGGGCAACTGCGTCATCGAGAAGGGCTTCGAGAGCGTCACCATCGGCGCGGTGGAGCGCTTCATCACCGACACCGCCTTCGACCGCGGCTGGGTGCGCGCGCCCATCCCGGCGAGCGAGAACGGCCTGTCCGTGGGCATCGTCGGGGCCGGCCCGGGCGGCCTGGCCGCTGCCGAGCAACTCCGCCGGCAGGGCTACGCGGTGCACGTGTACGAGCGCTACGACCGCGTCGGCGGCCTGATGACCTACGGCATCCCCGGCTTCAAGTTGGAGAAGCGGATCGTGCAGCGCCGCCACGAACTGCTGGAGCAGGCCGGCATCGTCTTTCGCCTCGGCACCGAGATCGGCCGCGACATCAGCATGGACGAGTTGCGCGCCCGGCATGAGGCAGTACTGCTCGCCACCGGCGTCTACAAGGCGCGCGAGCTTGGCGGCCCCGGCGCCGGCCTGCCCGGCATCGTCAAGGCGCTCGACTACCTCACCGCTTCCAACCGCAAGGGCTTCGGCGACGAAGTGCCGGAATTCGACTCCGGCGTGCTCGACGCGGCCGGCCGCGACGTGGTGGTGATCGGCGGCGGCGACACCGCCATGGACTGCGTGCGCACCGCGGTGCGCCAGGGGGCGCACTCGGTGAAGTGCCTGTATCGCCGCGACCGCGCCAACATGCCCGGCTCCATGCGCGAAGTGCGCAATGCGGAGGAGGAGGGCGTCGAGTTCCTGTGGCTGTCGGCCCCGGAGGCGTTCCTGGGCGATGCCGCGGTGAGCGACGTGCGCGCGATGCGGCTGCGTCTCGGCCTGCCCGACGCCTCCGGGCGGCAAAGCGTGGAGCCGATCGAGGGCAGCCACTTCACCGTGCCGGCGACCCTGGTGATCAAGGCGCTCGGCTTCGATCCGGAGGATCTGCCGGCCGCGTTCGGCGAACCGGCGCTGGCGGTGACGCGCTGGGGCACGCTGAAGATCGACTACCGGACCTTCATGACCACGCTGCCCGGCGTGTTCGCCGCCGGCGACATCGTGCGCGGCGCCTCGCTGGTGGTCTGGGCCATTCGCGACGGCCGCGACGCGGCCGCGCAGATGCACGCCTGGATCAGCGAAGCCGCGGCGCAATCCAGTCCGCAACTGGCCGCGGACTAGGCGCCGATCGGAGAGGTTGTGATGTCCATGCTCCGCCTGCTGCCGTTGCTCGCGGTTCTGCTGCTGCCCGTCGGCGCGCTGGCGCAGGCGCCGGCCAAGATGCCGCAGGGGGCCGCGGCCGCCCAGTTGCGGCCCGGTTCGGTGCCGCTGGCGGCCACCGAGGACAGCCGGCGCGAGGCGCGCACCCTGGCCGACCTGCTGCAGTTTCCCACCCGCGCGCAGACCACGGTGGCGCAGATCCGCGGCGAGGCGGTGCGGCTGGCCACCCAGCGCAGCGGCAAGCCGCTGCCGGAGGTCATGCAGGCCGTCGACGAAGTCGTCATGCCCGACCTCAAGGACCTGCAGGGGCGTATCGAGGGGCTGCTGGTCGAGAACCTCGCGGCCGCCTTCACCGCCACCGAGCTGATCCAGATCAGGACCTTCTTCAGCTCGCCGGCCGGCCGGCGCTGGCTGCGCACCATCCCCGTCGTCGAGCGCGACAACGAACGCCAGATCCAAACGCTGGGACGCCAGGCGTTCCGCGAATCCATCGAACGGCATGCTGACGAGCTGCATGCCCGCGGCGTGAACTTCTGACCGGAGCACGGCCATGGCACATCCCGAATCGCCCGCCGACTTTCTCGCCGCCTGGCAGCGCAACGCGCAGGCGTTGTCCGCCACCTACGACCCCACGCAGGAACACGATGCGTGCGGCGTCGGGCTGGTCGCCGCGCTGGACGGCCGCCGCCGGCGCGATATCGTGCAGGCCGGCATCGATGCGCTGAAGGCGGTGTGGCACCGCGGCGCGGTGGACGCCGACGGCAAGACCGGCGACGGCGCCGGCATCCATGTCGAGATCCCGCAGGACTTCTTCGCCGAAGCGGTGGAACGCGGCGGCGACCGCGTGCATCCCGGGCCGATCGCGGTCGGCCAGGTGTTCCTGCCGAAGACCGACCTCGGCGCGCAGGAGCGCTGCCGGCAGATCGTGGAGACCGAAATCCTCAACTTCGGCTACGCCATCTATGGCTGGCGGCAGGTGCCGATCAACGTCGAGTGCATCGGC
>CAIMEK010000448.1 GCA_903839965.1 uncultured Acetobacteraceae bacterium
GCCGCATCGGCCGCGCGCAGCGCCGCCAGCCCGGCGGCATGCGGGCCGGACAGCACCTCGTGCAGCGGCGGATGCACGCGCGGACGCAGGATCTCGGCCAGCCCCAGCGCGGTGAAGCCGAGCAACACCGGCCCCAGCGGATCGTCGGCCAGCGCCGTCTTCAGCGCCGGCGCCAGCCGTGCCCGCCGCGACACCGACATGCCGCCCAGGTCGACCAGGATGGCGCCGGACAGGTTGCGCAGGCGGATCTGCCGGGCCAGCCCGGGCAACAACGCTCGGTTGGCGCCGAACTGGGCATGCGCCTTGCCGGCCCGGGCCGCGGTGGCGGCGCCGAGGTCGATATCGATCGCGGTCAGCGCCGGCGTGGGATGCACGGTCATGCGGGCGCCGCCGGCCAGGCCGGTTTCCCGCTCCGCCAGGGCGGCAGCCTCCGCCGTCACGCCCGCGTCGAACGCCGCGCGCACCAGGCGCATCCGCTCGCCGAGCGTCGGGCGCAGCGCCGCCAGCACGGCGGCATCGTCGAGTTCGATCGGCGCCTCGGCATGCAGCACCGCCAGGCGTTCCAGCGCGCCCGGGCCGCGGCGGAGCAGGGCAGGGCCGCCGCTGCCGATCAGCGCCGCCGCGGCGGCATCGAGGTACGCGGTCAGGCGCGGGCCCTTGCCGCCCTGGGCGGCGCGGGTGACGCGCACGCCCACCACCTGGCCCTCGCTCAGGCCCGCGCTGCCCTCGCTGTCCGGCAGGAACCCGTCATCCGCGCCGTCGAGGCGCACGAAGCACCCCGCCATCGCCGGCACCATCGCGGCGACCCGGCCGCGATAGAGGTCGCCGACGCCGTCCGGCGCGCCGGGGCGCCACACCGCGTAATCGAGCAGGCCCAGGCCGTCGAGCGCGGCGACGCGCACCTCGCCCGGGCTGCAGGCCGCCAGCAGCTTCACGGCTCCAGGTACCCCAGGCCGCGCAACAGGCTCGCGGTTTCGAACAGCGGCAGCCCGACCACGTTGGAGTAGCTGCCGGACAGGAAACGGATATGCGCCGCGGCCCGGCCCTGGATCGCATAGCCGCCGGCCTTGCCGCGCCATTCGCCGCTGTCGAGGTAGGCGCGGATCTGCGCTTCGGTGAGCCGCGCGAAGCCGACCACGCTTTCCGCCAGGCGCTCGGCGCGCCGCCCGTCGGGCGCCACCAGCACCACCGCGGTCAGCACCCGGTGCCGGCGGCCGGACAGCAGCGCCAGGCAGCTTCGCGCCTGCGCCTCTGTCTCGGCCTTGGGCAGGATGCGCCGCCCGCAGGCCACCACCGTGTCGGCCGCCAGAACATAGGCACCCGGCGTGGCCGCCGCGTCGGCCTTGACGCGGGCAAGACGCTGCACGGCCTGGCGCGGCAATTCGTCGCGCAGCGGGGTTTCGTCGCTCTCGGTTGGGGCAACGGCGTCCGGGACGACGCCGATCTGGGCCAGCAGGTCGATGCGGCGGGGACTGGCCGACGCGAGGATCAGACGGCTCAGTTCACTTGAACCGAAAGGTGATACGACCCTTGGAAAGGTCGTAGGGGGTCATTTCAACGTTTACACGATCGCCGGCCAGCACACGGATGCGGTTCTTGCGCATCTTGCCGCTGGTATGTGCCAGGATAGTGTGTTCGTTATCCAGCTTCACACGGAACATGGCGTTTGGAAGCAGTTCCGTTACCGTGCCGCTGAATTCGATCATGTCTTCTTTCGACATGCATTTCCTTTTGTCGTGTGATGGCACCCAAGCGCATTTGCCGAGGGCCAGGCCGCGCGCAACATGAGCATCCGTCATTCGTGGGTCAAGCGCCGGCAGCCATGAGTGGCGCGATCGCGTGGGCAGAGCACCCGCTTTTGTTTCACCCGTTGCCCAGGCGAACCGCGATGCTGCGGGCGTGGGCCTGCAGCCCCTCGGCCACGGCCAGCGCCTGGGCGGCCGGGCCGATGCGGCGCAGCGCGGCGGCGTCGCCACGCATCCAGGTCGTGCGCTTGAGGAAGTCGAACACCGAAAGCCCGGAGGCGAACCGCGCGGTGCGGCCGGTCGGCAGCACATGGTTCGGCCCGGCAACGTAGTCGCCCAGTGCCTCCGGGCAGGACGCGCCCAGGAAGGCGGCCCCCGCGTGGCGCACCCGCGCGAACAGCGCCGCGGGGTCGGCGGTCATGATTTCCAGGTGTTCCGGCGCCAGCCGGTCGGTGAGGGCGGCCGCCTCGTCCCAGTCGCGCACCACGATGATGGCGCCGTGCCGTTCCCAGGAGGCCCCGGCAATGACGCACCGGGGCAGCGAAGGCAGTTCGACGGCCACCGCCTCGGCGACCGCGGCGGCGAAGCGGACGTCGTCGGTGATCAGGATTGCCTGCGCCGCCTCGTCGTGCTCGGCCTGGGCGAGCAGGTCGATGGCGACCCGCCTTGGGTCCTGCGCGGCGTCGGCGATCACCACCACCTCGGAGGGGCCGGCGATGCTGTCGATGCCGACGCGGCCGAACACCTGGCGCTTGGCCTCGGCCACGTAGGCGTTGCCGGGGCCGACGATGCGGTCCACCGGGGCGATGCTGTCGGTGCCCCAGGCCAGGGCGGCGATCGCCTGCGCCCCGCCGACGCGGTAGATCTCCGACACCCCGGCGCGATGCGCCGCCGCGAGCACCAGCGGGTTGAGCGCGCCGCCCGGGGTCGGCACGCACATGGCGATGCGCCCGACGCCGGCGGCGCGGGCCGGGATGGCGTTCATCAGCACGGACGACGGATAGGCCGCCTTGCCGCCCGGCACGTAAATTCCGACCGAGTCGAGCGGCGTCCAGCGCATGCCCATGGTGAGGCCCTCCGCATCGGTCATGCGCAGGTCGGCGGGAAGCTGGGCACGATGGAACGTTTCGATACGCGTGGCGGCCAGGTCGAGTGCGGCGTGCAGTTCGGCCGGCACCACGGCGACGGCGGCCTCGATCTCGTCCACGCCGATGCGCAGCCGGTCGGGGGTGACGGTCATGTGGTCGAAGCGCTGGGTGAGGTCGCACAGGGCAGCGTCGCCGCCGGCGCGCACCTCGGCGATGATGGCGGCGACCGCGTCGTCGACCTGTTCGGTGGTCTCGCGGGCCTGCGCCAGCAGGGCGAGGAACGCCGGCTCGAAGTCGGGAGCGTCGGTGCAGAGGCGGATCATGGGGTTGTCCCTCGGGTCGACACCTTCATCCCGCCAGCGCCGCGCGGAAGCGGGCGATCCAGGCGCCGACCTGCTCGGGCCGCGTCTTCAGCGCGGTCCGGTTGACGATCAGCCGGCTGGTGACGCGGGCGATCACCTCGGTTTCCACCAGCCCGTTGGCGCGTAGCGTCGCGCCGGTCGCCACCAGGTCGACGATCAGCCGGGTCAGGCCAAGGCTGGGCGCCAGCTCCATCGCCCCGTTCAGGTGCACCACGTCGGCGTTGATGCCGCGCGCGGCGTAATGGCGGCGGGCGATGTTGGGGTATTTGGTCGCCACCCGCACCCGGCTCCAGGTGCGCGGGTCGTCGCTGCCGGCGGTTTCCGCCGGTTCGGCCACGGCGATCCGACAGACGCCGATGCCGAGGTCGAGCGGGGCGTAGATCTCGGGATAGTCGAACTCCAGCAGCACGTCGGCCCCGCAGATGCCGATCTGGGCGGCGCCGAAGGCGACGAACGTGGCCACGTCGAAGCTGCGCACCCGCACCACGTCCAGCCCCGGATCGTCGGTGGGAAAGCGCAGCATCCGGCTGTCCTCGTCGGCGAAGTCCGGATGCGGACGGATGCCGGCGCGGGTCAGCAGGGGGGCGCACTCCTGCAGGATGCGGCCTTTCGGCACGGCCAGGATGAGGCTGTCCGTGGCCTCGGGCTGCAGCGCGGCGGCGGGGAATTCAGCGGTCATGCGCGGCGCTCCTACACCAGGGCATGCCCGGCCGAAAGCCTCATACCGGCACGCCTGAACCGTGATTTGTCGGCGACGGCCCGCGCGCCGGTATGAATCGTTGTCTTGCGCGCGGCCGCCGCATCATCCCCGCGCGCGGATACCGATGCGCAAAAGCGCACAGCGGTATCAACCGGCCAACCGTTCTATGTCGGCGCCGCACGCGGCCAGCTGCTGCTCCACCGCTTCATAGCCGCGATCGAGGGGGTAGACGCGGTTCACCACCGTCTCGCCGC
>CAIMEK010000449.1 GCA_903839965.1 uncultured Acetobacteraceae bacterium
ACCCCCCTCTCGCCAAGACCCTCCAAGTGAAGCCGGGTCCAGGGGTCGCCCGACCCCTGGCGGGGGTCCAGGGGGCAGAGCCCCCTGGCCTTACTTCTCCCTTGCTACCGCGCAGTCATGGTCCTGCAGGTCTTCGCCGTTGCCCCGGTCGCCGCGCAGCAGGTCGGTCTGTCCGTCCAGCAGGACGAAGCCGGGTGCAGGGCCGGCGAAGGTCATGCCGACCACCACCAGGGTATGCTGTCCCATTGCGGCGGCGGCGCCCGGCACGCCGTCGGCCAGCAGGCGGAACGGGTTGGCCGCCTCCAGGCTCTCGCCGTCGATCCGCATGGCCTGGAAGCGGCGGCCGTCGATGGCCTCCGGCAACGGCGTCCAGGCCTTCCCGAAGCTCCCCGCCGCGCGGCGAAGCGTGTCGCGCACGTCGGTCCGCACGCAATCCAGGTGGATGTGCAGCTGGTCCTGGGTGCGTCCCATGCTGGCGTTGATGGCCAGGCTCAGCGCGTCGCGCGGCAGGGTCGCATGCGCGTTCTGCGCCACCAGGCCGATCGCGCGCCACGCCGCGGCGAAGTAGTTCGGCGCGTCCGGCGCCAGCGCGGCGGGGTCTTCGATGCCGGTAACGCGGGCGGTCGGGATCAGCAGGAACTGGGTGGCGCCGACCAGGTCCTTCAGCACCACGTCGCCGCGTTCGACGCCGTCCGCGATCCGCACCGCCTGGCAGGGCGCCGGGTTGCCGGTCGCGGTGAAGCCGGCGACGCAGCGGTCGTGCACGATGTTCCACAGCGTCAGCCGGTCGGCGCACGCCGTCTGCGCCGCGCCGAGCACGACCGCGGCGATCAGCAAGGTTCGCAGGGGGCGCGCCGTGAACATGGTCGGACCCTCTCAGCCCAGGAAGCCGATGGAAATCCACGGCACGGCGGCGATCACCGCCAGGCCGATCAGCAGCGAGATCATGTAGCCGACAAGCGGCCTGATTCCCTCATCGGGATTCACCTTGCCGATCGACGTGGCGAAATAGTACCCGACGCCGACCGGCGGGCAGAACAGCCCGACGCCCATCGCCAGGATGACCACGATGGCGTAGTGCACCTCGTGGATGCCCATCGTCGCGGCGATCGGGAACAGCAACGGGCCGAACAGCACGATCGCCGGGATACCCTCCAGGACGCTGCCGAGCACGATGAACAGCAGGATGGACACCGCCATGAACGTGGGTGCCCCGCCCGGCAGGTTCGTCATCATGGCCGCCAGGTCGCGCGAGAACCCGCTCTGGGTCAGCGCCCACGACATCGCCGTCGCGCAGCCGATGATGAACATGATGGCGCCGGACAGCGACGCGGTTTCGACCAGCAATCGCTTCATGCGGGACAGTTCCAGGCCGCCATAGTAAAGCCCGGCGCCCAGACAGTAGACGATGCCGATGGTCGAAACCTCGGTCGCCGTGGCAATGCCGCCGACCACCGCGAAACGGATGAAAAACGGCAGCGCGAGCGCCGGCAGCGCAAACACGAAGCTCTTGCCGATCTCCCTGCGGGTCGCCCGTCTGACGTTCGACAGATCCTCGTGGCGGTAGCGCCAACGGACCAGCAGGCAGAGCGTGAGGCCCAGCACCAAACTGGGCAGCAGGCCGCCGGTGAACAGGGCGTTGATGGACACGCCGCAGACGGCGCCGATCGTCAGCAGAACGATGCTCGGCGGCACGGTCTCGGTCTGCGCGCCGGTCGCCGCCAGCAGGGCGACCAGGTCGCCGGGCTTGGAGCCGCGTTTGATCATCTCGGGGAACAGCACCGGGCAGATGGCGGCCATATCCGCGGCTTTCGAGCCCGAGATGCCGGAGACCAGGTACATCGCGCCGACCAGCACGTACGACAGCCCGCCGCGCACGTGGCCCAGCAGGTTGCCCAGGAAGCCCACCATCAGGCGGGCGAGGCCGGTCGAGTCGAGGAGCAGCCCGAGGAAGATGAACAACGGCACGGCCAGCAGAATCAGCGAGGACATGCCCTCGTTCAAACGGTTGGCGATCACCTCGAGATCCACATCGGCGGCCAGGACAAGGTAGCCAATGGTTGCCAGTCCGAAACATGCCGCGATCGGCACGCCCAGGCAGACCAGCGTCCCGACGATGCCCACGAAGAAAATCAGCAACTGGGCCTCGGTCGAGAGTTCCTGCACCGCGTCCTGGGCCAGCAACCCGACGCCGGCCACGGCGCCGATGATGGCGAGCGCCAGGAGCGCCTTGCCGGGCGAGCTCGTCTGGAACAGCTTCACCAGGGCCAGCAGCGCCATCAGGCCGGCCCCGACGGGCAGGGCGGCGACCCGGTAGACGCTCGACACGTCGACGGCCGGCAGGATGTTCACCGTCTCTTCCTGGGCGAACTGCAGCAAGGGCGGCACCAGGATGCACAGGAAAGTGGCCATCACGCCGAGCGCAATCGTCTCCACGAAGCGTCCCCAGCGCACGGGCAGCGCCTTGACGACGGCGGTCATGCGCATGTGCTCGCCCCGGCGCAGCGCGACCACGGAGCCCAGCATTGCCAGCCACAGGAACAGCGTGGAGGCTACCTCGTCCGACCACATCAGCGGTCGGTTGAAGCCGTAGCGGGCGATCACCCCGGCCAGCAGCACCAGCATGTCGGCAACCGTCAGCGCAACGGTGGCCCACTCCACGACCGTCCCGATCCCCCACTCGATCTTGCCGAACACGGCCGCGGCGCCTGCAGGCCGGACTCCGCCCCCCGTCGCAGCCGACCGCAACCCCTCAGTGTTCAAGTCCCTCACTCCATCACTGCTGCAACTGCCGCCGGAGCTTCCGCCACCACGGCCAGCATCAGGGCGACCCCGCCCGTCGACGCTCGACGGGCGGGGTCACATCCATCCTCCGCGTGCTCGGCTGCTGAAGCCGGAACGGTTCAGCCGAGGGTTGCGCCAACGGCTTTCTCGAGCGCGCCCCAGGCTTCGGGACCGTACTTGGCCTTCCATTCGGTATAGAAGCCGGCCTTGATCAAAGTCTGGCGGAACGGTTCGCCATCCGGCGTATTGAACACCAGCCCCTTCTGGCCCATCTCGCCGACCAGGTCATTGTTCATCTTGAAGGTGTCGACCCGCTGCTTGAGGGCCATCTCCCGGAAGTTGCGCGTGATGATCGCCTGCAGTTCCTTCGGGATGGCTTGCCACTTCTTGGCGTTGGCGACGATCAGGTTGCCGTCCCACACATGGCCGGTCATCGAGCAGTACTTCTGCACCTCGTAAAGGCGGAAGGCGTTGATCTGCACCAGCGGGTTTTCCTGGCCGTCGACGACCTTGGTCTGCAGCGCGGAATACAGCTCGGGCAGGTTGATGGTGGTCGCGGATGCGCCCAGCGCCTTGAAGGCGTTGGCCCACAGCGGCGTTACCGGCACCCGGATCTTGAAGCCCTTGAGATCGTCGACGCTGTTGATGGGCTTGGTGCTCGTGGTGATGTTGCGGAAGCCGTTATCGATCGTCGCCTTCGAGAACATGTAGATCCCGTACTTGGCGACGGCGTCGGCGATGTATTGGCCGAGCGCACCGTCCATCGACGACCACACGTGGTCGTAGTTCTTGAACACGTACGGCACGGCGCTGATGCCAGACGTGGGCACCACGGTCTGCAGCACGGCGCCGGACGTCGTCATGAACTCGATCGCGCCGGAGCGCAGTTGCGAATCCATGTCGCTTTCGCCGCCCAGCTGGTTGTTCGGGAAAGCGCCGATGTCGATGGCGCCCTTGGTTTCCTGGCGGATCAGGTCGCAGACCTCGACCACGCGGCTGCCGCCCGGATGCGTGGTCGGGAACGGCGTCCCCATTTTCATCTTGAAGACTTTTCGCTGCGCGTAGGCCGGGCAGGGCAGGGCGCCGGCCGCAAGACCGATGCCGGTCAGGGCGCCGGCGGTTGCCAGGCGGCCGAATTGTCGGCGGGAAATCTCCATGACGTTTTTCCTCTTGGTCGGACGGGATCGTCCGCGCTGTCTTGTTCCTATTGTCGGCGGCAGGCTTCCAACTCACGTTGGGACTGAGTCTCCTTACAGGCTTTCTTTGCGTGGATAAACCAACATCCTGGCAGTGCACCGGCATTTCCCGGTTGGCGTGGCGGCGGCGCGCCAACCAAAGCCAAACCCGAATTCCCTCGGCGAACGTAATGGGGGTGGCAACCGGTCGAAAAGACAGCGGCGCACATCGCAGTGCGCCGGTCCCGGCATTGTTGACCGCTCGGCGTCAGGCGGCAGTCGACACCTTGCCGGCAGCGCGCTGCGCCACCAGCTCCCGCACCGCCAGCGGCACCTGGCGCGCGGACCTGGCACGCGGCAGCGGCATTTCCTCGATCTCCCGTCCGTCCGGCCAGCGGGCGAGGTGCTCCTCCCAGTTGTCGAAAGCCATGCGGTCGATGTTGTCCACGAAGGTTTCCGCCGGCATGCCCTCGGCCAGGATGAGCGCGTGGTCTTCCAGTTCCACATGGTAATAGGTGAACACCTCGGCCACCCCCTGCTCGCGCCGGATCGTCGTGCCATTCACCAGGGCGCCGGCCTGGATCAACACGCCGTCGAGCAACAGCGCATGCTCGGGCGATATCAGCAGGTCACGCGCCGGCAGGTTCTCGCCCAGCGCCCCGGTCTCGATGCGGATCGGCAGCACGCGCAGTGGGTCGGCGAAGCTGCGCGAGACGGCCCGGCGGCCGACCCAGGCGACCGGCCTCGCGTCGTCGCCGATCGTCATCACCAGGTCGCCGATGCGCAGGGTCTCGACCGCCACCTCGCCGCGCGGCGTGGCGATGCGGGTGCCGCGCAGGAAGCAGGGATAGTTGTCGGTAACGGCGATCTTGCCGGCGGAGGTGGTCACGTTGAAATCGCCGGTGGCGTAGTCGCGCTCGCCGGGGGTGAGAGAGTGGGCCAGCGAGACGGCGCCGACGCCGCCCAGGCTCAGCGTGTGGGTGGTGGGATCGTAGACGAGGGTATGGTCCCAACTGGTGGTTGTGATGTCCAGTTCGTCGCCGACGAAGAAGTTGTCCAGCGTCAGGCTGGGGGTGATGGTAGCGGTGGTGTTCCAGAAAAGCAGGCCGTTGGCGGTGGTGTCTCCGAAACCGATCGTGGCGGGGGCGAGGATGCCGCCGTGCAACTCGAGTTCGCCGCCGGTGGTGGTGAAGTTCACCCTCCCTCCGACCACGTCCAGCGCGCCGCTGCCGCCGCCCGCGGTGGTGGCGAGCAGGTAGCCGCCGGCCGAGATATTGAGCACGCCGGCGACGTCCAGTTCCGCGACGGTCATTTCGCCGCCGCCGACCGTGCCGTTGACGACCAGCACGTGGCTCGCGTCGATGACCGCCACCGTGTTGGCGTCGGGTACCGC
>CAIMEK010000450.1 GCA_903839965.1 uncultured Acetobacteraceae bacterium
CCGCCATTCGGCAGGCCGCTGTCTACACCGGGCTGTGGGACTCGCTGCTGGGCGTGGCTGCTGGAGGGGCTGCGCTGCTTCTGATCGGCCTGCTGGTCGCCCTGCACCAGGGACGCCGCATCGCCGGCCCCGTCAGCGGGCTGTCCAAGGTCCCGCCTGTTGTGGTCCCCGGTGGCATCCGGGAGGCCGAGGAGGTCGCGCGCAGCTTGGCCGCGGCTTCGGCGCTGCGCGAGCGCTCAGAGACGGTCTTCCGCACCCTCACCGATGCCATGCCCCAGATGGTCTGGTCTTCCCGCCCGGATGGCAACCACGACTACTTCAACCGACGCTGGTATGAGCTTACGGGAACGCAGCCAGAGGATACCCAGGGCGAAGCGTGCAAGGCGCTCATTCACCCCGACGACCGCGAGCGCGTGTGGGCGTCCTGGCAGCAGTCGCTGGCGAGCGGCGAGCCATACGAAAAGGAATACCGGCTCCGAATGGCGCACGGCGCCTACCGCTGGATTCTGGGGCGCGCGCTGCCAGTCCGCGATCGGGATACGGGTGCCATCACGCGCTGGTTCGGCACCTTCACGGACATCGAGGACATCATCGCCGCGCGCCAGACACTGGTCCGATCGGGCGAGGAATTGGAACGGCTGGTCGCCGCTCGGTCGCGGGAACTGGAGGTGACGCAGAGCAGGCTCGCGCAGTCCCAGCGCATCGAGGCGCTGGGACTGCTTGCGGGCGGCATCGCGCACGATTTCAACAACGTGCTGCAGGCCGTGCAAAGTTGCGGAGAAGCGCTCGAGCGCCGCCCAGGGGACGCGGAGGAGGTACGCCATCTCGCCCGCAAGACCCTGGAGGCTGCCGAGCGCGGCAGCGCCACCACGCGCCGCCTGCTCGCTTTCTCGCGCCGCAGCAACCTGCAGGGGGAGCCGATCGCCCCCGGGGCCATGCTCTCAAGCATGCGGGAGATCCTGGAGCATACCATTGGCACAGGGATCGAGATCCGCGTGCAGGCAGACACCGGGCTGCCATCATTGCTGGCCGACAAGGCCCAACTGGAGACCGTGCTTGTCAACCTGGCAACAAATGCGCGGGATGCCATGGCAGGCACCGGGACCCTCACGCTTTCGGCCGAAACACGGCAGCATGGCGGCGGTCCTGGGCCACCGGACGGCCTCAAGGCGGGGTCCTACGTGGTGCTCACCGTGTCCGACACTGGCATCGGCATGGATGACGCGACGCTGGCGCGCGCTCCGGAACCCTTCTTCACCACCAAGCCGACCGGCCAGGGCACTGGTCTCGGACTGGCCATGGCGGCAGGCTTCGCCGAGCAGAGCGGGGGCGGCCTGTTCATCGAGAGCGCGCCTGGGAGCGGGACCAAAGTCAGCCTCTGGCTTCCCGTTGCGGGAATGCCGCCGGTCGCCGCGGGATCAGGCCTAGATGTGGCGCCTGCCATTTCCGGCGCAGAGGTGTCCGCCCGTCTGCTCGTGGTCGATGACGACGCGATTGTCCGCGAGGGCATCGCGGAGAGGATGGCGGCAGCCGGCTACGATGTTCTCCCCGTGGAGTCCGGCGCCGTGGCGCTGGCCATGCTGGATGCGGGAGCGGCCGTGGACATGATCGTGACGGACCTTTCCATGCCTGGCATGGATGGCGTGCGCCTGATCAGGGAAGCGCAGATCCGCCGTCCTGGGCTGCCATCCATCCTGCTCACGGGCTTCGCGACAACTGATGAGAGCTCTAGCCAGGACGGCAAAATCACCGTGCTGCACAAGCCGATCACCGGCAAGCAGCTGGCCGAGAATGTCGCGGCGCTCCTGGCGCGCGCGGCCCGGCTCGGCTGACGCTGAGAACATGCGAAGCGTGCCAGTATTCGGCCCGACGGCCCTCCCGGTTTCGCCGCGCATCGGGTGTCGGTCGAGTTCGTCGACGCCAACCACCACGCCGTTGACCAGCGTGCCATTGACTTCGTGGACCCAGACCTAGCCCAACAATCACGGTCGACCACACAACCTGGCAGCCGATGACCGCTGGTCGACGTCAACCACCCCCTCTTCGCCGGACAGTCGGTGGCGGCGCGTCCGCGTTGCCGTGGCAATGAGCCACGATCACAACGAGGGCGCATCCGCTCATTTGGGCCCGTAGCCGGAGCGTGCCGAACTTGCAGATCGCGGTTCGGCGCCTGCGCGCGCCGGGCTGTCGCGCCTGATCGGGCGGCGCTGGCCGCCCCTGGACAAACGCCCGGCGACGCGCAATGAACCGCCGCAACAACGGAGGGGAAAAACCATGACCCGTCAGCCGACAGCCGGCCTGCTTGTCGCGCCCGCTCTGAAGGCGTTCATCGAAACCGAAGCCCTGCCCGCCTCGGGCCTGGACCCCGCCGGCTTCTGGTCCGGGCTGGCGGGGCTGGTGGCCCGCTTCGGCCCGCGCAACCGCGCCCTGTTGGACAGGCGCGACGCGTTGCAGGCGCGGCTGGATGCCTGGCACCGGGCCAATGCCGCCCGGCCGATCGACCAGGCTGCCTACACCGCGTTCCTGCGCGAGATCGGCTACCTGGTACCGGATCCGCCGAGCTTCGCCGTCAGCACCGAGCACGTGGACCCCGAGATCGCGCTGATCGCCGGGCCGCAACTGGTGGTGCCGGTGAACAATGCCCGCTACGCGCTGAACGCCGGCAACGCCCGCTGGGGCAGCCTGTACGATGCACTGTACGGCACCGATGCGATCGGCGACGAGGACGGCATGGAGCGCGGCCGCCGGTTCAACCCGGTGCGCGGCAAGGCGGTGGTGGCGCGGGCGCGCGAGTTCCTCGACGCCGCCGCGCCGCTGGTGCACGCCAGCCACGCCGACGTTGTGGCCTACAATGTGCAGGGCGGCTGGCTGCAGGCCCGGCTGGGCTCGGGCGCGCAGACCGTGCTGGCGGACCTTGGCAAGCTGGCAGGCATCCAGGGCGATCCGGAGGCGCCGAAGGCGGTGTTGCTACGCAACCACGGCCTGCACGTCGAACTCAGAATCGACCGCCAGCACCCGATCGGGCAAAGCGACCCGGCGGGGCTGGCCGACATCATCCTGGAATCCGCCGTCACCACCATCATGGATTGCGAGGATTCGGTGGCGGCGGTGGATGCCGAGGACAAGGTGGCGGTGTACCGCAACTGGCTCGGCCTGATGCTGGGCACGCTCACCGCCGATTTCGAGAAGGGCGGCCGCACGGTGCGGCGGCGGCTGAACCCGGACCGGACGTACCGCACCCCGGACGGGCACAGCCTCACCCTGCCCGGCCGCAGCCTGATGATGGTGCGCACCGTGGGCCACCACATGTACACCGACGCGGTGCTTGGCCCCGACGGCGCGGCGATGCCCGAAACCATCCTGGATGCGGCGGTGGTTTCGCTGCTTGCGCTGCACGACCTGCGCGGCGGCGCGACGCTGTGCAATTCCCGCACCGGCTCGGTCTACATCGTCAA
>CAIMEK010000451.1 GCA_903839965.1 uncultured Acetobacteraceae bacterium
CGCCGCGGGGGGCGGCGCGGCGGCGATGGCGCCGTGCGCGTGCAGCACCCAGGCGTTCGGGTCCGCCGCCGTATCGGCCGCGGCGCTTAGCAGCCGGAACGCGGTGGGCTGCCCGGCCTGCCGCGCCAGCACCAACTGGCTGATCCGCGCGCCGGAGTCGGGCAGCAGGAAAGCGTGCGGGAACAGCAGGTCGGTCAGCGTGCAGGACGCCGTGCCGAGTTCGCCGAGGGCCAGCAGCACGGTGGCCAGGTGCGAGGCGGCCGGGACAACGATGCGCCCGCGCAGCCGGTGCTCGGCAAGGAACGGCAGCGTGTCGGCGTGCAGCCGCGCGGAGAAGCGCAGCTCGGAGGATTCCGCCAGCACCAGCCGATCGCCGAGCAGCGGATGCCTACCGGCGGTGGGCGCCGCCGGCGGTGGCACCCAGTGCGGCTCGCGCTCGAACGGATAGACCGGCAGCGCCGCCCGCCCCGCATGGCGGGTGCGGTGCACCTGGGCCCAGGCGACCGGGGCGCCGGCTGCATACAGCCGGCCCAGGCTTTCCAGCATGCAGCGTCGGTCGTCGCCGCCCGGCAGCAGGCTCGGCAGCAGCGTCGGCGCGCCGACGGTGTTCGCCAGGCACAGCCGGGCGAGGCCGAGCAGCGTCGGCTGGGGGCCGATCTCCAGCAGGATATCGGCCTGCCCGACGATTGCCGCGAGCGCGTCGGCGAAGCGCACCGGCGCCAGCACGTGGCGCAGCCAGTAGTCCGGCTCGGCAAGCTCGTCCCGCATGGCCGCGCCGGTGACGGTGGAGACGAAGCCGATATCCGGCGGCTGCTGGGCGCGCCCCACGAGTTCGGCCGCGAACGGCGCCAGCATCGGCTGCATCAGCGGCGAGTGGAAGGCGTGCGAGACGCGCAGCGGAATGGTGACGATGCCCACCACCGACAATTGCGCGGCGATCGCCTGCAGCGCCGGCAACGGGCCGGCCAGCACGATGCGCTCGGGCGCATTGCGCACCGCGAGGGCGACGCCGGCGGGCAATACGCCGGCCGCCCGTTCGAGCGCTTCGGCCGACGCCAGCACGGCCAGCATGCCGCCGCCCTCGGGCAGCGCCTGCATCAGGCGGCCGCGTGCCGCCACCATCGACACGGCGTCGTCCAGGCTCAGGCTGCCCGCGGTCACGGCGGCGGCGAACTCGCCGATGCTGTGCCCGAGCACCACCGTGGGCACGATGCCCCAGGACCGCCACAGGGCGGCAAGCCCGACGCCCACGGCGAACAGCGCGGGCTGGGTGAACACGGTCTGGTCGAGCGCGCCGTCGGTGGCGGCCAGCACGTCGAGCAGCCGCCTGTCCAGCCGGTCCGCCAGCAGCGCGTCGCAGCGGTCCAGCACGTCGCGGAACACCGGCTCCTGGCGGTACAGCGCTGCCGCCATGCCGGGGTGCTGGGCACCCTGGCCGGTGAACAGGAAGCCGATGCGCGGGGTGCCGGCGACCTGCGGCGCGGCGGTCGCGAGGGCCTGCGCCAACTCCGCTGCGGTGCCGCCGACCACCGCGACGCGGTGGGGAAAATGCTGCCGCCCGAGCGCCGCGACACGGCACGCCGGCGCTGGGGCGATATCGCCCTCCAACTGGGTGCGCCAGGCATCGACCAGGCGAGCCAGCGCCGCGGGGGTGCGGGCGGACAGCGGCAACAACTGGGCGGAGCCGTCCGATGGGGGCGGGGCGGCGGCGGGCGCTGCCTCGAGCACGATGTGGGCGTTGGTGCCGGAGAAGCCGAAGGCGCTGACGCCGGCGCGGCGCGGCCGGTCGCGCTCGGGCCAGGGCTGGCCTTGCGCGGCCACCGCCACCGGCAGGCGGTTCAGCCGCAGGCCGGGGTTCGGGCTGCGGAAATGCGGCAGCGGCGGGATCCAGCCGGCCTGCAGCGACAGGATGGCCTTGATGAGCCCGGCCATGCCGGCCGCCGCCTCGGCATGGCCGATGCTGGCCTTGGCCGAGCCGATCAGCAGCTTTTCGGCGGGGTCGCGGTGTTCACCGTAGACCGCGGCGAGGGCGGCGACTTCCACCGGATCGCCGAGCGGCGTGCCGGTGCCGTGCGCCTCCACGTAATCGACGTCGCGGCCGGCGAGGCCGGCATCGCGCAGTGCCTGCGCCATTACCTGCTGCTGCGCCGCGCCGTTCGGGGCGGTCAGGCCGTTGCTGTTGCCGTCCTGGTTCACCGCGCTGCCGCGGATCACCGCCGCCACCGGGTCGCCGTCGGCCAGCGCGTCGCGCAGCCGCTTCAGCACCACCGCGCCGCAGCCCTCGCTGCGCACATAGCCGCGGGCGGCGGCATCGAAGGCGCGGCAGCGGCCGTCCGGCGACAGCATGCCGGCGCGCGAGAACGCCACGCTGAGCGCCGGCGCCAGCAGCAGGTTGACGCCGGCCGCGATGGCCAGCCCGGTTTCGCCGGCGCGCAGGCTGGCGCAGGC
>CAIMEK010000452.1 GCA_903839965.1 uncultured Acetobacteraceae bacterium
AGATAATCCAGCACGTACTCGCGCGGCGTGATGTCGACCTGAACGTCGCCCCATTCCTCGGTCGGAATCTCGGCAAGGCGGCGCTCCATCAGCGCCTCGCCGGTCGAGACGATCTGGATCACCGCGGCGTGGCCAGAAGTCAGATCGCGCTCGACGGCGGCGATCAGGGAAGGCGTCTTCATCGCCGTGATGAGGTGATTGAAGAACCTCTGCTTGGCGCTCTCGAAGGCTGAGCGCGCGGCGGACTTGGCCTGCGCGTTCAGCGTGCCCGTTTCGCCGGTGACGTTGGTCGCCTCCAGTGCGGCGTCGAGATTGTTGTGGATGACGCCGAACGCGCCCGCATAAGCGTCGTAAATGCGGATCTGCTCGTCGGTGAGCCGGTGCTCGACGAGCTCATATTCGACGCCCTCGTAGCTGAGCGATCGCGCGGCATAGAGGCCGAGGGCCTTCATGTCGCGGGCCAGGACCTCCATCGCCGCGACACCGCCGCCCTCGATCGCCTCGACGAATTCCGCCCGTGTGGCGAAGGGGAAATCCTCGCCACCCCAGAGGCCAAGCCGCTGGGCATAGGCGAGATTGTGGACCGTGGTGGCGCCGGTCGCCGAGACATAGACAACGCGCGCATTCGGCAACGCGTGTTGGAGGCGAAGCCCGGCGCGGCCCTGCTGCGAGGCGGCCTGGTCGCCGCGTTCTCCCTTGCCGCCGGCGGCGTTCTGCATGGCATGGCTCTCGTCGAAAATGATGACCCCGTCGAAATCGGAGCCCAACCATTCGACGATCTGCCTGACTCGCGAAACCTTCTCGTCGCGCGCATCGGAACGTAGCGTGGCATAGGTGGTGAATAGGACGCCTTGCTCCAACCGGATCGGCGTCCCCTGGCGGAAGCGCGACAGCGGCGTCACCAGCAGCCGCTCCTGCCCGAGTGCCGACCAATCGCGCTGGGCGTCCTCGATCAACTTGTCGGATTTCGACACCCAGACGGCGCGACGGCGTCCCTTCAGCCAGTTGTCGAGCAGAATGCCGGCAACCTGACGGCCTTTTCCGGCGCCGGTGCCGTCGCCGAGAAACCAGCCACGGCGGAAGCGAATGGCATTTTGAGCGTCGTCAGGCGCAGCCGAGACGATGTCGAAGGTCTCGTCCACCGTCCACGATCCGGCGAGATGACCGCAATGGGCCTCGCCGGCGGCGATCACGCTTTCGAGCTGGGCGTCGGACAGCATGCCGTCCGCGACTACATCGCCGGGCAGGTGCGGCCGATAGCTGGGCTTGGGCGGCGCCACCGACGCCATCGCCGCCGATTGCACCAGCCTGGTGGGATGAGCCTGAGAGCCGGGAATACGGATCGACTGCAATCCGTATCCTTCATAGAGCGCCTCGGTGATGTGACCGCCCTCGACCGGCATCCAGTCGATGGTCTCGTAGGTCAGCTCAACCGCCTCCGACTCGGGCGTCGTGGCCGGGACGGAGGCAAAGCGCGGCGCAACGCGCTGCGCCCGTGCGGCGGCGGGACGAACCGTGGCGCGGGTGATGACTGGCGTCGCGAGCAGGAGCCTTGGCGGAACGGAATCCGCGATCCAGCCAAGCAAGGTTGCGACATCGGGGGCGCAACTGTGCAAAGCCGGAAACGCCGTCGGATCGGGCGCGGGCAGACGGTCGATCACGGTCAGGCGCGTGTTGATGGTCGTGCCATGCTTGGCATAGACCGATCCATCGATGGCGGCCGAGAACACGATGCGCCCGCGCTCCTGTAGCCGGATGAAGGCATCGGTCCACATCGGATTGTCGGGCGCGCAGTTCGCGCCGGTGATCGCGACGAGTCGGCCACCCTCGGCAAGACGCGCGAGCGCCGAGCGGACATGGCGCAGGGCGGCGTCGGCCATGCGGCGATCGACATTCGCGAGCGCAGAGAACGGCGGGTTCATGAGCACCACGCTCGGAACGACGCCGGCGTCGAGGTGATCATGGATGTGCGCGGCG
>CAIMEK010000453.1 GCA_903839965.1 uncultured Acetobacteraceae bacterium
GGCGCCCGCGGCGAGGGCGGCTACCTGACCAACAGCGAGGGCGAGCGCTTCATGGAGCGCTATGCCCCCAACGCGAAGGACCTGGCCTCGCGCGACGTGGTGTCGCGCTCGATGACCCTGGAGATCAATGCCGGGCGAGGCTGCGGGCCGAACAAGGAATACATCATGCTCCACCTGGAGCATCTGGGCGCCGACATCCTGCACGAGCGCCTGCCCGGCATCAGCGAGACCGCCCGCGTGTTCGCCGGCGTCGAGGTGACCAAGGAGCCGATCCCGGTGCTGCCGACCGTGCACTACAACATGGGCGGCATCCCCACCAACATGCACGGCGAAGTGCTGCGGCCCACCCACGACGACCCGGACGCGACCGTGCCGGGGCTGATGGCGGTGGGCGAGGCGGCCTGCGTATCGGTGCACGGCGCCAACCGCCTCGGCTGCAATTCGTTGCTCGACATCGTGGTGTTCGGCCGCGCGGCGGCGCTGCGGGCCGCCGAGACGCTGAAGCCCGGCGCGGCCCAGTCAGCGCTGCCGGCCCGCGCCGGCGAGGCCTCGCTCGACCGCCTGGACAAGGCGCGTCATGCCAAGGGGGGCACCCGCGTGGCCGACCTGCGGCTGGACATGCAGCGCACCATGCAGGCCCACGCGGCGGTGTTCCGCAACAGCGAAAACCTGGCCGAGGGCGTGCGCAAGATGGCCAAGGTCTGGGAGGCGCTGGCCGACATGTCGGTGGCCGACCGCAGCCTGATCTGGAATTCCGACCTCATGGAAGCCCTCGAGCTGCAGAACCTCATGGGCAACGCCGTGACCACCATGGTCGGCGCCGAAGCCCGCCACGAGAGCCGCGGCGCCCAGGCGCACGACGACTACCCCGAACGCGACGACGCGAACTGGATGAAACACACGCTGGCCTGGTGCGGCGACGACGGCACGGTCCGCCTCGACTACCGCCCGGTGAAAATGCAGACGATGACCAACGAAGTGTCGGTCATCCCGCCGCAGAAGCGCGTGTACTGAGCGGAGGCACGGCACGACATGGTCGAGACCAAGCGGTTCTTCGCTGATCTTCCCCGCGGCAGCCGGCCGAAGCCGGGCAAGGTCTGGAAGGCGCCGGCGGGCGCCACCCGGGTCAAGAATTTCCAGATCTACCGCTGGGACCCTGACCAGGGCGGCAACCCGCGCATCGACACCTACGAGGTCGACCTGGACGCCTGCGGCCCGATGGTGCTGGACGCCCTCATCAAGATCAAGAACGAGGTCGATCCCACCCTCACCTTCCGCCGTTCCTGCCGCGAAGGCATCTGCGGCAGTTGCGCCATGAACATCGACGGCACCAACCACCTGGCCTGCCTCAAGCCGATCGAGGAGTCGAAGGGCGCGGCGGTGAAGGTGAACCCGCTGCCGCACATGCCGGTGGTGAAGGACCTGGTGCCCGACCTGTCGCTGGCCTACGCGCAGTTGCGCAGCGTCGAACCCTGGCTGAAGGCGGACAGCCCCCCGCCGCCCGACGGCGAACGCCGGCAAAGCCGCGAGGAACGCGCCAGGCTGGACGGGCTGTGGGAGTGCATCCTCTGCTTCTGCTGCACCACGTCCTGCCCGAGCTACTGGTGGAACGGCGACCGCTATCTCGGCCCGGCCACCCTGCTGGCCGCCTACCGCTGGATCTCCGACAGCCGCGACGAGGCGACCGGCGAACGCCTGGACGCGCTCAAGGATCCGTTCAAGCTGTATCGCTGCCACACCATCTTCAACTGCACCCAGGCCTGCCCCAAGAACCTGAACCCGGCCCAGGCGATCGGCGAGATCAAACTGCAGATCCTGGAGCGCGAGGGCTGAAGCAAAGCCCCCCTTCCCCCGGCCTCGCCACCTGGGCCAACAGCCTCCTCCTCGACCACGCTGTCTTCCGCGCCCGCTGGAGCAATTTCGCCACGGTCATCCCGGGCCGGCTCTACCGTTCCAACCACCCGACCCCGGGCCGGCTGGCGCGGCTGGTGCGCCAACACGGCATCCGCACCCTCATCAACCTGCGCGGCGAAAAGTCGAACGGCTCCAACACGCTCTCGCTCGCCGCCGCCGCCCGCCTCGGCCTGGCGCACGAATTCCTCGCCTTCGAAAGCCGCGGCGCCCCGCAACGCGACCGCATCCTGCGCTACCACGACCTCTACCGCCGCATGGCCACCCCGGCCCTGCTGCACTGCAAGTCCGGCGCCGACCGCGCCGGCCTGGCCGCGGGCCTCGCCATCCTGTTCGAAGGCGGCACCGCCGCCGAAGCCCTGCAGCAACTCTCCTGGCGCTTCGGCCACTTCCGCCACAGCCGCGCCGGCATCCTGGACGCCTTCTTCGCCCACTACGCCGCCACCGCCGAAGGCCACACCCCCTTCCTCGACTGGGTCCGCACCGAATACGACGAAACTACCCTGCAACGAAACTTCACCGCCCACGGCATCGCGACGTTCCTCAACGACCGAGTGCTGCGGCGGGAGTAAGGGGCAGGGCGTCGCGCGCGCGGCAGCCGCGGCATGAACCCCGACCGGCCTCGCGCGGGAATTGTCAATCGCAATCTTCGCACGCCCAATCCCGTTCATGTGTCGCGGGCATCGCTGCGTTGTGAGCCGCCGGCGCGTCGCGCGCCCCTACAGTGCCGCCCGCCACGCAAGCGGGGGAACCTGACGCATGTCTGCGACGATGCTTGAGCGCGAAGCCGCGGTTGCCCGGCTCCTGCCGTCGGCGTCGGCTGACTTCCGCGCGAAGTTCAACCGTGCGTCCTTCGCGTTCCAGCACGGGCTGGCCGGTCTCGAGCTGTTCACCATCCCGCGCCTGGCGCGGCTGGCGGAGCGCATCCTGGAGAGCGGCACGCCGGGCCGGTTCTCCGCTTTCGACGCCGCCGCCGCCGGCACCGGCACCAAGTTCCACACCATGACGCATCGCGGCAAGGTCGCCGACACGGTGCGCCGGCTGGCCGACGGCGGCGTGTGGATGAAGCTGTCGATGGCGCACGAGGCCGACCCCGACTATGCCGCGCTGCTGGAGCAGATCTCCGACGAGCTTGAGCAGCTCACGGGCTATCCGCTGCGCGCCGAGACCACCTGGAAGACGATGACGCTGTTCCTCGCCTCGCCCGGCATCGTCACGCCCTACCACATCGACCACGAGAGCAATTTCCTGTTGCAGGCGCAGGGCGAGAAGGACGTGGCGCTGTACGATGCGCACGACCGCACGCTGCTCAGCGCCGAGGAGATCGAACGCTTCTATGCCGGCGCCGGCTCGGTCGATGCCGCCAACTGGCGCGAGGATTTCGCCACCCGCGGCACCATCTACCGCCTGGTGCCCGGCGTGGGCGTGCATCATCCGCCGCTGGCGCCGCATTGGGTGCGCAACGGCCAGGACGTTTCGGTCAGCATCTCGATCGGTTTCTGCCTGCGCGAACTCGATGCCCGCGCGCATGTCTGGCAGGCCAACTACTGCCTGCGCCGGCTCGGCCTGCGGCCGCAGGAACCCGGCGTCTCCGCGCGGGCCGACCGGCTGAAGCACAACGCGATCCGCGCGATCTCGAGGCGCAACACCACCGACCGCGAGGAGATCCTGTTCTCCGGCATGCATCGCATTTCCGCCCCGCTGCGCCTGGCGAAACGGTTGCGCGGCCGCTAGACCGATTTCAGCCAGACTGAAATCGGTCTAGCCATATTTGAGCGAGCAATTCCGCCAGCTCGCGGATCAAAGGGCGATCCCGCTCAAGCTGGCATTGCTCTAATCGCAGGCACCCTTGTCGCGGCGCGACCGGCCACGCCAAGCTCGCGCCAGGAGGGCACTGCGTGGAAATCGTCGAAGTCGCGGCCTACGCGTGCGGCGCCGCGCCGCTGGTGCGCATCACCACGCGCGACGGAATGTCCGGCCTGGGCGAAGGCTGCTGCGCGCAGGATGACCCCGACGCCTTCTTCCGCCAGCTTCGCCGCGCCGCCCCGCTGCTGCTCGGCGCCGACGCACGCCTGATCGAGCGCATCTGGCACACGCTGTGGGCGCTGCCCGCCCACGATGCCCCGGACCACGATGTTCCGGACTGGGCCCCGCCCGCGGTGACCAGCGCGGTCGACATCGCGCTGTGGGATTTGCGCGCCCGCAGCCTCGGCGTCGGCCTGCACGAACTGCTCGGCCCGCAGCGCGACGCCGTGCCGGTGTTTGCCGGCGGCGGCCGCTACGCCGACGGCGAGGGGCCCGAGCAACTGGCCGCGGAAATGCGCGACCACGTGGCGCGCGGCTTTCACGCCGTGAAAATGGAGATCGGCCTGCTGGCGCGCGAAGCCGATCTCGCGCGGGTGGCGGTGGTGCGCGAAGCCGTCGGCCCCGATGTGGAAATCGTGGTGGACGCGCAGAGCAGGCTGACCACCGGCGAGGCGCCGGCCTGGATCCGCCGGCTGGCCGAACTCGGCGTCACCGCCATCCAGGCGCCGCTGCCCACCGCCGATGTCGCCGGCCTGCTGATGCTGCGGCGAACCGGCCGGCTGCGGGTGATGGTGGGCGCGCGCGAATGGCGCACCCAGCGCTTCCGCGACCTGCTGCGCGCCGGCGCGGTGGGGGTGCTGCAGGTCGATCCCGGGCTGTGCGGCGGCATCACCCGCGCGCTCAAGCTGATCGCCCTGGCCGAGGCGCATGACGTGCCCGCCTCGGTGCAGACCCGCTCCACCGCGGTGCTGCTGGCCGCCTGCCTGCACCTGGGCGCGGCGCGCGGCGCGGTCGCCGGGGTTGGCGTGCCGGGGCTGCCCGGCCCCCTGCACGACGCCCTGCCGCCGATCATGACATCCCCGCGCGACGGCTGCCTCTCGCCCGACGGGCCGGGGCTCGGCCTGCCCGAGGGCCTGCCCGCCGGGCGGGGCGATGTGCGCGCCCTGTGGCGCCTGCGCGCCGGCGAGGCGGACCGCGGTTCCCATGCGCTGGCGGCGGGCGACGGTTGACGGGCGCGCCTGCCGGACCCGCCTGCGCCGTGCGATCGATATTGCCCGGCGCGGCAGATGGTCTATGAGGATCGCCGGCGCACCGCCGCACGCCTCTTCCGTCGCCCTTAGCGCCATTGCCGGGACAATCCATGGTTGCACAAGATCCCTATGACATCCTGGGGCTGAAGCGGGACGCGAGCGAGGACGACATCCGCGCCGCCTACCGCAAGCTCGCCAAAAAGCACCATCCGGACCTGAACCCGGGCAACAAGTCGGCCGAGGAGCGCTTCAAGCAAGTTTCCGGCGCCAACGAACTGCTGTCCGACCCGGACAAGCGCGCGCGCTACGATCGCGGCGAAATCGAC
>CAIMEK010000454.1 GCA_903839965.1 uncultured Acetobacteraceae bacterium
AAGGTCGCCGGGCTGCCGGTTTTCCGCCTGCTGGGAGGCACGCGAACCAAAGTGTTCACTTACGCCGTGGGCGGCATGTACGTTCAGGGCGGCCCGATCCTTGACTGCGCGGACGAGTTGGCGGGCTTCGTCAAGGACGGCTACCGGGCGGTGAAGCTCAAGTCCGGCGCACTGGCCCTGAAGGATGAAGTCGCCCGGATCAAGGCCGTCCGTGAAGCCATCGGACCGGACATTCTCCTCATGCTGGACTGCAACGCGGCCTACGACGTGTCGGCGGCGATCGAGTACGCCCACGCCGTTGCGCCGTTCGACATCTGCTGGTTCGAGGAGCCGTTGCACTGGTACCTGCAGCCGTCCGACTTCGTCCGGCTGGCGAACGCGTGCCCGATTCCGCTGTCGCATGGTGAACGCGAGTTGCATCGCTTCACGGCCAGGGACTACATCGATTCCGGTGCACTCCGCTACATCCAGTTCGACTCGGTGCGGTTCGGCGGATTTACCGAAGGATTGCGCGTCGGCATGTACGCCGAGCAGAAAGGCGTGCTGATCCAGCCGCACTCCTGGCCCCATCTGCATGCCCATCTCGTTTCGGCTTTCGGGGATGCGGCGTTCGGGGCGGAATGCGTCGGCAAGCCGGAAATCCAGCACCCCATCCACCATCGCATCTACAGCGGCGGCGCGACCTATGGCGGCGACGGCCATGTGCATTTGACGGAAGCGCCCGGCTTCGGCATGACCGTCGACTGGAAGGCCGTAAAGGCACTGAAAGTCTGATGTTCACCCGGACGCAACGCGAGAACGACGAGGAGGGTCTTATGGACGTTATCATGGGCAGTGGCGCCTACCGCTACCGCGTCGAGACGCAGTGGCCGAACATTCCCGACAACATCGAGCTGGGGGATGTTTCGGCCGTAGCGGTGGACCGTAACGACCGGGTGTACCTTTTCAACCGCGGCCCCAACCCGATGATCGTGGTCGATACGGCCGGCAATTTCATCGATACCTGGGGGCAGAAGACCTTTGGCAGTGCGCATGGGGTGTATGTCGGCCCCGACGAGTGCATCTACTGCACGGACTGGGGCGATCATACCGTCCGTCGGTGCACGCCCGAGGGCAAGGTGCTGATGGAACTCGGCGTGCCGGGCCAGCCCGCACCCTATATGAGCGGCCAGCCTTTCAACCGGTGCACGCACACGGCTCTGTCGCGGGACCTGAACTACCTGTATGTCACCGACGGCTACGGCAACGCAAAGGTGCACAAGTTCACCTACGACGGCAAGTACGTGAGCTCCTGGGGCGAATCGGGTTGCGATGCGGGGCAGTTCAATCTTCCGCATGCCATCTGCTGCGACCGGGATGGTTGGCTCTATGTCGCCGACCGGGAGAACCACCGCATCCAGATTTTCGACGGCAACGGGCGGTACGAAACGCAGATCAATAACCTGCACCGGCCCGGCGGGTTGTGCCTGTCGGATGATGCCTCGCCGATCTGCTATGTTGGCGAGCTTGGACCTTATCTCGGGTTCAATCGGCTGGCGCCGAACCTGGGCCCCCGGATCAGTATCATGACGACCGAGGGCCGGCTGCTCGGGCGGCTGGCCGGGGACCCGCCGGCCGGCAACTCGCCTGGGCAGTTCCTTTCGACGCACTCGATTGCCGTGGATTCGAAAAGTGACCTATATGTCGGCCAGGTCGGCATGAACTCGTGGCCGTCGCTGTTCCCGGACACGCCGATTCCGGAGAAGATCTGCCGCGTCCGCAAGCTGACTCGACTGGACAACAAGTGAGGTGACGGGAATGACCCTTGGCAGTTTTACCGGTGTGCTCGTGCCGGCGTTGACGCCGTTCAAGGCGGACCTCTCGCCTGACCGCGAGCGGTTCCTTGCCCATCTGAAGTGGCTGCTCCGGCAGGGAGCCGACGGGCTGGCGATCTTCGGCACGACAAGCGAGGCGAACTCGATGTCCGTGGAGGAGAAGATCGAGCTGCTGGACTACGTGATCGCGGGCGGCATTCCGCCGGCCAGGCTGATGCCGGGCACCGGATGCTGTGCGCTCACCGATAGCGTCCGCCTTACCCGCCATGCCGCGCAACAGAAATGCGGCGGCGTGCTGATGCTCCCGCCGTTCTTCTACAAGGGCGTCAGCGATGCCGGCCTGTTCGCAAACTTCTCCGAAGTAATCCAGCGCGTGGGTGACTCCGCACTGAAAATCTATCTTTATCATATTCCACCGCAGACCAACACGCCGATTACGCTGAACCTGATCGGCATGCTGCTGAAGGCCTATCGGGGGACTGTGATCGGTCTCAAGGACAGTTCCGGCGATTGGAACAACACTGCCGCCGTGCTCAAGGAATTCCCCGAATTCGATGTCTTCCCGGGGTCCGAGTTGTTCCTGCTGCAGGGGATGCGGGCCGGAGGACAAGGCTGCATCACCGCGACCGGGAACGTCAACCCTGCCGGTATCCGCAAGGTGTTCGAGCAATGGCAGACACCGCAGGCCGATGCGCTGCAGGCCGGCATCGACCGCGTGCGCAAGGCCATCCAGGCCTATCCGATGGTGCCCGCCCTGAAGCGCATCATCGCCCATTTCAACCATGACGCCGAATGGGCGCAGGTGCGTCCGCCGCTCGTCAGGCTCCCCGAGGAGAAATGGACATCGCTCCTCCCCGAACTCGCCGAGGCCGGCCTTGGAGGCGCAGCCGCGGCGTGAGCCGCCCGCGGTGACGGAAGTCTATGAGCCGGGGGGGCGCCCCCGGCTCCACGCTTCGGCGACGAAGGCAGCGAGTTCCCGGTTGAACCGCGGGGCGTCCTCGTAGAAAGGCGAATGTCCGCAGGTCTCGAACCAGGAGATGCGGGCATGCGGCACATGCGCCGCCGTCATCTCGGCGGCCGCCGGCCGGATCAGGCCGTCGAGCAGCCCGTGCGTGATGAGAGTCGGCACCCTGACCGCACGCAATGCCGCGATCACGCTTTCGGCGGGCGTTGACCAGCCTTTGATGGCTTCGCGCACCTGCGATGGCAACATCATGTTGAAGGCCAACGCCATCGCGAAGTCATCGCCCTCGGGCGGTGTCGCGTAGCAGGCCTGCAGGAAGGCGATGGCGGAGCGGATCTCCCGCTCCAGGGGCGATGCGGCGGTTTCGTCCGTGGCCAGCGGCACCGCAAGGGTAACGCTGGGATCCTCGATGGGCCGTGCCGAGACGATGTTGATGCCGCTCAGCCCGGCATCTCCGTGGTGGATCAGGTATTGGCGGATCACCCGTCCGCCGAGTGACCAGCCCACGAGAACGGGTCGGCGCAGGCCGACATGCGCGATCACTGCCCGCACGTCGTCGGCCCAACGCCGTCCGTCCTGGTAGCGGGCGGGCTCGAGCGGCTTTTCCGAGAGGCCGTGGCCACGCAGGTCGAAGCTGACGATACGATGGTCGCGCGCGAGCGGTGAGGCGAACTGCCGGGTGAAGGACAGGTGGCTTTGCGCAAGGCCGTGGATCAGCAGGATCTCGGGTCCGCTCCTGTTACCCCACTCCTGGACAGCCAGCCCGACGCCATCCGGCGCCGTCACCAGGTGAATTTCGCTCACCGCCCGACGTCTCCCCGATCAGCCGACCTTGCCGACATAGCGCTCGAGCAGCGCCCAGGCCTCGTCGCCCATCTTCGACCGCCACTCGCCGTAGAACCCGGCCGAGCGAAGCTGCTCGCGGAAACTGTCGGGGGTGGTGTCGTTGACCATCATGCCCTTGGCGATGAGTTCGCCCTTGACCCCGTCGTTGAGCTTCATGATGTCGTTGCGCTGGGCCAGGCCGATCTCGTTGAGGGCCTTCGCCGCGATGGCCTGCAGATCGGCCGGCAGGCGCTTCCAGGCCGCGGCGTTGCAGCAGATCCAGTAGCCGTCCCAGACATGGTTGGTCATCGAGACGTATTTCTGGACTTCGTAGAACTTGCCGGCGGTAACCTGCGACAGCGGGTTCTCCTGGCCATCGACGACGTGGGTCTGCAGGGAGGAATAGACCTCACCGTACTGCATCCCGACCGGCGCAGCCTTGAGCGCCTTGAACAGGGCGATCAGGCTGGGGGCGATGGGCACGCGCAGTTTCAGGCCCTCGAAATCCTTGGCGACCTTGACCGGATGGTTACTCGTGGTGGTCTGCCGAAAGCCGAGATCCCACATCTTCTCCATGGGATACAGGTTCGTCTTGCTGATGATCTGATTGCGGACGAACGCACCGAGGTCACCGTCCATCGCTTTCCA
>CAIMEK010000455.1 GCA_903839965.1 uncultured Acetobacteraceae bacterium
AGCGCCAGCAACCCGCCATAGGCCACCGCCGCGGCGGCGGTGTGCCCGCTCGGGCTGTTCAGCGCCACCAGCGGCAACGGATCGCAGGCGTGCACCACCAGCTTGGCGAGCAGCGCGGCGCCCAGGGTGACGGCAACGCCAGCCAGCCAGACCGCCGCGCCGCGCCGCCAGCCGGCCAGCCCCAGCGCCAGGGCAACCGCCAGCGTCAGCGGCAGAATAACCGCCTCGTCGGCAAAATCCGTGAGGAAATCCATGTGTGCAACAATGCCACGCCGCACCGCGGGGAAAAAGCAAAACCGCGCGCCTGACGAAATGGCAACGCCCGCGTCATGGGGGACATTGCGGCACCGGCGGCCGGCTGCGCATACTTCGCCCCGATGCGGCGACGCAAGAGGCGGCGGCACGACGCCGGCTGACCGGCAGGAAGGAGCGAACATGAGCGACGTAGTTCTGGGAAGCGGCGAACACCGCTACCGCCTTGCCGAGGGCTGGGGAACCCTGCCCGACGGCTGGGAAACCGGCGACGTCGCCGGCATCGGCGTGGACCGGCACGACAACGTCTACGTGTTCCATCGCGGCAAGCACCCGATGATCGTGTTCGACCGCGCGGGCAATTTCCTGCGCTCCTGGGGCGACGACATCTTCACCCGCGCGCACGGCGTCAGCATGGCGCCGGACGACACCATCTTCTGCACCGACGAAGGCGACCACACGGTTCGCCGCTGCACGCTCGAGGGAAAGGTGCTGCTCACCATCGGCCTGCCCGGCAACAAGGCGGCCTGGATGAGCGGCACCCCGTTCAACCGCTGCACCCACACCGCGCTGGCGCCGAACGGCGACATCTATGTCTCCGACGGCTACGGCAACGCCTGCGTGCACAAATACGCGCCGGACGGGCGGCGCATCATGAGCTGGGGCCGCCCCGGCACCGACCCCGGCGAGTTCAACCTGCCGCACAACATCACCTGCGACGACGGCGGCTTCGTCTACGTCGCCGACCGCGAGAACCATCGCGTGCAGGTGTTCGACGGCAACGGCCGCTACGAAACCCAGTGGAACAACATGCATCGCCCGAGCAGCATGTACATGCCGCCCGGCAAATGCCCGATCTGCTACATCGGCGAGATCGGCCCGTACCTGGGCTTCAACCGCGGCGCGCCCAATCTCGGGCCGCGCGTCAGCATCGTCGACAACACGGGCAAGGTGATCACCCGGCTCTGCGTCGAACCTGCCGCCGGCACCGGCCCCGGCCAGTTCCTGTCGCCGCACGGCATGTCGGTCGATTCGCACGGCGACCTCTACATCGGCGAGGTCGGCTACACGGCCTGGCCGTCGCTGTTCCCCGACCAGCCCGTGCCCAAGGGGCTGCGCTGCCTGCAGAAGCTCGTCAAGGTCACGGCCTGAGCGGTTCGCAGGAGGTCGGCATGGAGGCGGAGCGGTTTCCGGCGCTGGACGAAGCGGCGCTGAACGGCGAACAGCGCCGGGTGCGCGACGCCATCCTCGCCGGCCCGCGCGGCGGCATGCGCGGCCCCTTCAAGGCGCTGCTGCGCTCCCCGGGGCTGTTCGACACGGCGCAGCTTCTGGGGGCGCATATCCGCTTCCACTCCTCCCTGCCGCCGGCGCTGAACGAAATGGCGATCCTGTTGACGGCCCGGCACTGGACGGCCCAGTTCGAGTGGTACGCGCACCACAAGCTGGCCATGCAGGCCGGGCTGGCGCCCGCCATCGCCGCGGCGATCGCCCTCGGCCAGCGGCCCGAGGCCATGAGCGAAGAGGAAGCCGCGGTGCACGACTTCGTCGTCGCGCTGCTGCGCACCGGGGCGGTATCGGACGCCGCGTTCGCAGCCGTCCGCGCGCGCTTCGGCGAGGCCGGCGTGGTCGACCTGATCGGCGCGGCCGGCTACTACTCGCTGGTGTCCATGGTGCTGAACGTGGACCGCACGCCGGTTCCCGGCGGCGAGCTGCCGCTGCAGCCGTTGGCGTAACGGTTCGTCGGCACGAGCCGGGCGCGCCAGGCCGCCGCCGGCGCGCGTCGGAAGGCAGGGCGGCCTCTTGCTTCGCCGGCAAGCCCGTGGTTGTTCAGCGCGGCCCCACTCCCAGCGAGGACACCCGACCGAAATGGCCGACATCCAGACCATCGAGCTGCCCACCGACCGCATGATCGCCCGCATCGAGGGGGCGATCGGCTGGATGATCTTCAACAACCCGGCGCGCCGCAACGCCATCTCGCTCGACATGTGGCAGGCGGTGCCGGCGATCATGGACCGCTTCGAGGCCGACCCCGCGGTGCGCGTGATCGTGCTGCGCGGCGAGGGCGACAAGGCCTTCGTGGCCGGCGCCGACATTTCGCAGTTCGAGCAGCAGCGCTCCTCGCGCGAAACCATCGCCCAGTTCGACGCGATCAGCCGCCACGCCAGCCAGCGGCTGGCGAACACGGCCAAGCCGACGATCGCCATGATCCGCGGCTTCTGCATCGGCGGCGGCGTCGGCATCGCCGCCACCTGCGACCTGCGCATCGCCGCCGACGACGCCAAATTCGGCGTGCCGGCGGCGCGGCTCGGCCTGGGCTACGCGGCGGACGGGGTGCAGCGGCTGATGGGCCTGGTGGGGCCGGGCAACACGCGCGAGATCTTCTACACCGCCCGCCAGTTCACCGCCGCCGAGATGCATGGCATGGGCTTCGTCAACCGGGTCACCCCGGTGGACGGGCTGGAGGCGTATGTGCGGTCGTATTGCGCCATGATCGCCGACAACGCGCCGCTGACGATCAAGGCGTTGAAGGCCACCGTGGCCGAGTTGCTGAAGCTTTCTCCTGCGGTCGACCGCGAGCTATGCGACCGCCTGGTGCGCGACTGCTTCGACAGCGAGGACTACGTCGAGGGCCGGCGGGCCTTCATGGAGAAGCGCAAGCCGGTGTTCCGCGGCCGCTAGAGCGGGATGACCGAAGGCGGAATAGCCGCAGGTATGAATCCCGCGATCAAACAAATGGCGAGGGCATGATGATCTCGTCCACTCGAAATCATCATGCCCTAGAGTCGGTGCAAATCATCGGTGTTCGCGCCACTTCGCACATGTCGCGTCCAGGAGGTTATGCTTGGTCGAGCAGTGATCTTGCACGGTCGAGTGTCTGTTACCCTGAAGCTCGTCGGCCAGAAACCAGTAGACTGTGTCGCCCTGCCCATTATTGAGCACCAGCGTCGCCTGGCACCACCGCACGCTGAGAACATGATCGTTGGAATTCGCATATTGATTGAAAGATTTCGGCGGCGCGCCGTAATAGGTTTCTTTAACGTCCTTGATTTCCTTGATCCTGGTGGTTGCCTGGCTGAACTCTTCCACTGCATTATATTGTGTTCTGACGCCCCTCACCGAATCCGCCTCGGTGCAGGCCGGCGGCATCTGCTGTGCCCGCACTGGGGCGACAGATAACGGGCTGAGCGCGCTCAAAGTGGTGAAAGCGCTGACAATCGCAAGCCGGTGCATTGGCCAACACGGTTGGTCGGGCATTATCCTAACCTTTCTCATGGTGTCGTTTGCTGCCCGAGAACAGGAGCGTCGGCACTGTCGAAGCTATGGTTTCGACCCGCGACCAACATTGCGGTGAACGCCGCCGTCAGTCGCAGGCGTTGCCGCGCAGCGTGCAGCCGGCCACCCGGCCGTCAACCACCTCGAACGTGGTTTCGCAGGTCCGCTGCACCACTTCCGGCGGCAAGCCGCCGCCATAGGCCAGGCCGCCGTGCCACGCCCAGAACCCCATCGGCGCACCGGGAACGATGTCCACCCGGCTCTCCCGGTAGGCCAGGAAGCGGTGGCCCTCGGCCTCCGCCGTGCGGGTCGGCACGCCAAGCGTGCGCACCAGGTCGGCCTCGTTCATGCCGACCAGGGTGCGCAGGAAGGCCTCCCGCTCGGCCAGGCCGTTGGCGCAACCGGCCAGCCCGCTGGCGCAGCCGGCCAGCAGCGCGGCGAGCAGGGCGAGGCGCAGGCGTTTTTGCATCGCGTCCTCCCGGTCAGGGCAGCCACATCACGTCGCCGATGCGCGGCGCACCGGCGGCGATCATCGCCAGCCGGTCGAAGCCCAGCGCGATCCCCGCCGCGGCCGGCATGCCGTGGGCGAGTGCGGACAGGAACGCCTCGTCGAGCGGCCAGCCCACGTCGCCGTAGAGCGCCGCGCGCCGTGCCCGGTCGGCGACGAAACGCGCCCGCTGCTCCGCGGCATCGGTCAATTCCACGAAGGCGTTGGCCAGTTCCATGCCGCACACGAACAGCTCGAATCGCTCGGCCACCCGCGGATCGGCCGGGTCGCGGCGCGCCAGCGCGGCCTGGGCGGCGGGCCAGTGGGTAAGGAAGGTGGGCCGGTCGTGGCCGATGCGCGGCTCGACGCGCTCCAGCAGCAGGCGGAAGAACAGGTCCTCCCACGTCTCGCCGGCGCGCAGCGCCACCCCGGCCGCCGCCGCCAGCGCCGGCGCGTCGTCGGCGGTGGCCAGCAGGTCGGCGCCGACATGCCGCGCGAAGGCCTCCGCCACGGTCAGGCGTTCGGCGGCGGCCAGCTCGGTGCGCACGCCGCGGCATTGCACCACCGGCGGCAGCACGGCGCGCAGCAGGGCGTGGGTTTCCGCCACCAGGTCGTCCATGGTCGCGCCGGGGCGGTACCATTCCAGCATGGTGAACTCGGCCGCGTGCAGGTCGCTGCCCTCGCCGTTGCGCCAGACCCGGGCGAGCTGAAAGATCCGCCCGGCGCCGCCCACCAGCAGCTGCTTCATGGCGAATTCCGGGCTGGTATGCAGCCACAGCCGCGTCCGCGCACCGTCCGGGGCAATCCGCTCGGTGGCGAAGGCCGAGAGGTGGACCTCCTCGCCCGGCGCCGCCACCGCGTACGGGGTTTCCACCTCCAGGTAGCCGCGGGCGTCGAAAAAAGCGCGCACCGCGGCGGCCAGCCTCGCCCTGCGGCGCAGGAAGGGCAGGCGCGCGGCAAGGCTGTCGGGGTGCCAGGATGGTTGCGGCATGCGGGGCGGCACACTACAGCCACCTTCATGCCCGATGGCAGCCCCCCTTCCGATCGAACCCTGCGCGACGCCGACGCGCTGGCCGCCGCCGGCCTCGTCGCCGACCGCGCCGCGGCGGCGGCGGTGGCGGCGCGCTACGCGGTGGCGATCACCCCGGCGATGCGGGCGCTGATCGAACGGCCGGACGACCCGATCGGGCTGCAGTTCATCCCCGACCCTGCCGAACTGGTCACCGCGCCGCACGAGCGCGCCGACCCGATCGCCGACGACGCGTTGTCGCCGGTGAAGGGCATCGTGCACCGGTACCCGGACCGCGCGCTGCTCAAGCCGCTGCTGGTGTGCCCGGTCTATTGCCGGTTCTGCTTCCGCCGCGCGCATGTCGGGCCGGATGGCGGGGTGCTGACCGAGGCCGAGCTGGAGGCGGCGCTGGACTGGCTGGCGGCGCATCCCGCCATCCGCGAGGTCATCCTCTCCGGCGGCGACCCATTTGTTCTTGCGCCGCGCCGGCTGGCCGGTCTGCTCGATCGACTGACGGCGATACCGCATATCGAGTTGCTGCGCATCCACACCCGCGTGCCGGTCGCCGACCCACCAAAGGTCACCGAGGCATTGGCCGGCGCGCTGGAAACGAACAAACCGCTCTGGCTGGTGGTGCACGCCAACCATGCCAGCGAGTTCACCCCGGCCGCCCGGGCCGCGCTGCGCCGCGTGCAGGCGCGCGGCGTGCCGGTGCTCGGCCAATCCGTGCTGCTGCGCGGCGTCAACGACAGCGCCGAAGCGCTGGAGGCGCTGTTCCGGGCGATGCTGGCCGCGCGCGTGAAACCCTACTACCTGCACCAGCTCGACCCCGCCCCGGGCACGGCGCGCTTCCATGTGCCCATCGAACAGGGCCGCCGCCTGCTCGCAGCCCTGCGCGGCCGTGTCACCGGGCTGGCCTGGCCCACCTATGTGCTCGACATCCCGGGCGGGCACGGGAAAGTGCCGCTCGGCCCGAACTATGTCGACGGGGCAACCGTGCGCGATCCGTGGGGCGGCACGCACAGCCTGTAGGTCGGGGTTTCGCCGCCCCGTCGGCGCCGACTTGCCCCCGCCCCCGGCGCGGGCTAGAAGCCGGCCCTTATCCTCCCCTGAAGAACCGGCTTTCCTGAGAGACCCGCCCCCATGAAACAGCAGGCGAACATGATCCGCGCCGGCCAGGTGATCGAGCACGACGGCCGCCGCTGGACCGTGCTGAAGCAGCAGATCATCACCCCCGGCAAGGGCGGCGCCTTCATCCAGGTGGAGATGCGCGACCTCAAGTC
>CAIMEK010000456.1 GCA_903839965.1 uncultured Acetobacteraceae bacterium
CATTGCCGCACACGCCATAGCCGACGATGACGTTGCTCGGCTCCGCAAGTGCGTCCAACTGTTCCTGCACGGCGGCGGCCAGCTTTTTCGGTATATTGTGCAGGGTTACGTCCAGCCAAACGACCGGAACGCCATCCGCAAGTTGCGGCCCAAGGAGTTCTTGAAAGACCCGGCATGCTATTACGGCTGTCGGGCGTTGTCGCATCGTTGATCCCGGCTGCCGGCTTGGTGGTGGCAACGACCTACGTCGCGCCGAGATCCAGTTCGTTCAGGGAGTCCCCGGGGGCAGCAACTTCGAATGCCCCCGGGAGTCAATCGTGACTATAGCGCCTCACCTCACCGGACTTGCCGCCGGACCAGGCAGCGCAACCTCCGGCACTTCCAAGTCTTCCGGATGTTCCGCGCGGATGTCGCTGCGGAAGGTCTCCGGCCCCCACCAGACCGCCAACGCGGTCAGGAGCGACAGCAGAATGACATAGCAGGCGACGCCCCAGGGTGCGCCCGCCATCCACCCGACGAGCAAGGCCGCGATGAGCGGCGACGGGCCACCGGCGAGAATCGAGCCGCATTCCCGGGCGAAGGCGAATCCGCTGTAGCGCAGCCGCGGACCGAACAACTCGGCAAAGTACGAAGCTTGCGGGCCGAACATCCCGCCGCCGCCGATCCCCATGATAAGGATGAAGGCGAGGCTTATCATCACCGGATCCCGCGTGCCCACCATGAGGAAGAACGGGAACGCGAAGATCGCCGAGAACAGTGCGCCACCCATGTAAACCGGCCGCCGTCCGATCTTATCCGACAACCAGGCTGCCAGCACGATACAAAACATCTCGGCGAAGTTGCCGAGCATGACGCCGCTGATCGCAACTTCCCGGGTCACGTGCAGCGTGTTGATGACGTAGTTGAGGCCAAACACCGGGAACAGGAAACCGAGCCCGTTCTCGGCCAACCGCGCACCGATCACCACCAGGAAGTTGCGAGGATGCCGCCGCAGCGCCTCGATCGCCGGAGCGCGCAGCCGAGGACGCTTGGCGTTCGCCTCGGTGAACACCGGGGTCTCGGTGACGCGGTAACGGATGTAAACGCCGACCAGCAGCAACAACAGCGAGATGAGGAAGGGAATACGCCAGCCAAAGGCCAGCAAATGGTCCTTCGACATCAAGGTGACGACGTAGAACACGCCGGCAGCCATCAGGTTGCCGGCGGTGACACCGAGCGGGGCGAAGCTGCCAAACAGGCCGCGCTTGCCCGGCGGCGCGAATTCCACCGCCAGGATGACCGCGCCGCCGTATTCGGCGCCGGCACCGAAGCCCTGCACCAGGCGCAGCACCAGCAGCAGAACCGGCGCCCACATGCCGATCGAGTCATAGGTCGGCAGCAGGCCGATCAGGAAGGTGCCGCCGCCGACCAGCAGGATCGTCGCCAGCAGCATCGGCTTGCGACCCATCCGGTCGCCGAAATGACCGAAGAACAGGCCGCCGAACGGGCGCGCAAGGAAGCCGACGGCGAAAGTTGCAAAGGATGCCAGCGTGCCGATCGTGGCGTCGTATTTCGGGAAGAACAGATCGCCGAACACCAGCGCCGATGCGGTGCCGTAGATGAAGAAGTCATACCACTCGAGTGCCGACCCGACGGCGGATGCCACCAGGACGTGGCGCAACGTATTCGGCGATACGGGATGTGACGTAGCGCTCATTGGTGCAGTCCCCGCACTGCCAGCAAGGAGGTGGTGCAATGCTGCCCGGCGTCCCGTTGCAAGTTCACCCGCGCGTCCTCCACTGTTGAGCCGATTCTGGTGGCCCTGTTTACCTAACTCGTCGTGATGAGTCGCGAGCGAACGTACCCTCTTACAGATCTCGGCGCAGGCGTACGTCGGATCAGCCGACCCGGAACAATCTTTGGAGTTCAAGCGGCTTCCGGGAGGTGTGTCGTTGATCTGGATCAAGAATTCGCAAGCGCAACGCGCGGATTCACTGGCGGGAACGAACTCGGGTGGTTGACTTGCCAGCCAGCCCCGGCGCTGCCTGCCGGGAGCGCGAAAAGGGGCGCTCATTGCAATGCCGATCCCAGCAATTGCAATGCGACTTCATGCCCTCGCGCACCGATTATCCGGTGGATCACGACGAGGGTGCGCCTGCGACCATGATGGCTCTGACTTTCGTTCATCTGCTTGCCCTGGTGGCGACGCTTGTCGTCATTCTGGCGATCACGGCCTGGTCGGCACGCTCGGCGACATCGGCCGAGGCGTTCAGCCTTTGCGGCCGCTCCTCGGGAGCTGTCCTCGTTGCGGGCACCATCGCGGGAACCTGCGTCGGCGGAGCGTCCACCATCGGCACCGCCCAGTTGGCATTTTCGGTCGGGATATCGGCCTGGTGGTTCAGCCTGGGCCTGGGACTTGGGCTGGTCGTGATGGCGGCTTTCTACGCCTCGCCTTTGCGCCGGGCCGGGTTGGAGACAGTGCCCGAATATTTGGGCCTGCATTACGGCCGCTTCGCCGGACCGTTGACCAGCATCATATCGTCGCTTGGCATCCTGTTCAGCGAGGTTGCCAGTGCGCTGTCCGGCGTCGCTCTGGTTACGATGATCTGCGGACTGGCGCCCTGGCAGGCCGCCGTGGCCATTGTGCTGCTCGTCATCCCCTGCGTGTTCTTCGGCGGGCTGAAGGGCGCCGGCATATCGGGGCTACTGAAGATGGCCATCCTTTGGCTGACGATGGTCGGCGCGGGCATCATCGCCTACGTCGCCCTCGCCGGGTTGCCCAACTTCGACGCGGCCTTTCCGGCGTTCCCCTGGTTCAGCCTGGTCGGCACCGGCGGGTCGGACCTGGTGGGTAACGTGGCCTCGCTGATGATCGGGATGCTTTGCACCCAGACCTACATCCAGGCGGTCTACTCGGCGACCAATGCCAGGGCGGCGGTCATCGGCGCCCTGGTCGCGGCCGCAGTTTCCGTGCCCGTGGGCCTGCCGAGCATCGCTGTCGGCATGTTCATGCATGCCACGCACCCCGACATTCATCCCATCATGGCGATGCCGTTGTTCCTGAGCCTTTACGTGCCGGCGTGGTTCGGAGGGATTGCGTTGGCCGGCATCCTGTTTTCCATCGTCGGCTCGATTGCCGGCCTGGCGTTGGGCGTCGGCACGATGATGTCGCGCGACATCGGGCGCGGCGTGCTGCACGTGGCGAATGGCAGCCACCTCCTGCTGATCAACCGCGTCACGGTGCTGGTGGTGACCTGCCTGGCATTGGTGATCGCGCTGATCAACGCCGATACCTTCGTGCTCGACTGGAACTACATGTCGATGACGTTCCGCGCCGCTGGCGTGTTCATTCCCCTGACCCTGGCGATCTTCTGGCCGCGCCGGCTGTCCGGCGGCTGGGCTGTGTTGTCGATGGCTGTCAGCACGGCGAGCGCGCTGATCGGCCACTTTGCCTTCCGACTGCCGATCAACCCGCTGTTCATCGGGCTGTCGGTCAGCCTGCTGACGGTCTGCGCGGGATTGCTGGCGTCGGGCGTGCCGGGCGGGCGGGCAACGCAAGAGACCCGGCTGACCTGAATTCGGGCCGCTTCGTCATAACGAACGACCAACCACGTGCGGGATGACGACCGTCGGCACGCCATCCCGCGCAAGCCTTCCCGACGCTACCTTTCTCCGTTGAACTCTTTGACCGCGTCGATCATGGCAACGATGTTTTGGACGGGCACGGCCTGCTGGACGTTGTGGATCGGATTGAACACGAACCCGCCATTCTTGCCGAATATTGCGCAGCGCTCCAGTACCTGTTTGCGGACTTCGGCCGGTGTGCCGAACGGCAAGGTAAGCTGCGTGTCGATGCCGCCGCCCCAGAATGACAGGTCCCGACCGAATTCGGTCTTCAACCTCTTCGCGTCCATATCCACGGCAGAAACCTGCACTGGGTTCAGGACGTCGAATCCGGCCTCGATGAAACAGGGAATCAACGGAACGACCGCGCCGCAACTGTGCTTGATGATTTTCCACGTCGTGTTTGCATGGATCCAGTCATTCATTTTGCGATAGGATGGCGTCCAGACGTCGCGGAACACGGCGGGGCTGCAGAATTGCCCGGTCTGATACCCGAAGTCGGTTCCACACGTGTAGACGACGTCGATTTTATCGCCGCAGGCATCCTTGATGTACTGGAGGTTGTTGATGGCGATGTCTGTTTGGCGGTCGAACACTTCCTTCACGTAATCTGGGCGAATAAGCGGAGATATGTACCACTCCTCGATCCGGCGAATCCCCTTGGGGTGCTTCAGTCCCCCACCCGGCACCCAGCTGATGTCGCCGAGGGTCGCGCCCGGCGCGTTGAGGATAACGGCGCGTCCGGTCTGGTAAGCTTCTTCCACACTGCGTACGATGTAGCGCAGGTCCTGCGGACTGAGGACTGAGAATTCCTCCACGTTGTCGGCAGGATTCAGATGATCCTCATCGACCTCGATGTTCGGTTCGATGTTGTCGAAATAATAGCATTTCGTCGGCATGTGCCCCGACGGCGGGCAGCTCGTGTCGCCCTGCGGGTGCACATACCATCCACCCTCGCCATCGGGCGTCGGGTTGAACAATCCCGGAACCAATATTTCCTGGCCTCCCGGCATCGTCCAGGGCTTGTAGTCTTCCCTGGGCAGGCCGAACGGACCGCCCCGCGAGATGGCCGCCGCGGCATCGCACCCCATCTTGTCCGCGAGCTCGGGAGGAATGATCGCAGCCATGGAGGAAATGCTCCATGCGGTGACAGGCTCTTTGGGAAGTTTGTAATAATCCCGCAATTCTGCCACGCAACTCACATGCAGTGAGGAAACACTCGTTCCACCGAGATCGAATGGGATCTTGTCGGGCTGCTGGTGGTTCAGTGAAGCAAGAACCCGTTCTCGTGCGTTCATATCGTTCCTCCCTTTGAGGGATACGCTTCAAGCCGGGCGGCGAGCGCGCGACGGGGCCGCGGTTGGCGGTGTCCGCGGGACTCGGGTGCGCATGAAAGTCTCGCCTGAAACCGAAGGACGTTGCGGGATCAGGCCGCCTTCCTGCCGATCAGCGCAATGGCCTGCTCGCTCGCCGAGGCGGCGTCCACCGTGTAGGAATCCGCGCCGATGGTGGCCCGGAAGCCCTCGGTGATGGGCGCGCCACCGATCATGACCTTGACTTTGTCTCGCAGCCCGGCCGCTTCCAACGCTTCGATCACCGCTTTCATTTCGATCATCGTCGTGGTGAGCATGGCGGAAAGCGCCAGGATGTCGGCGTCATGGTCCTTGACCGCCTGAATGAATTTCCCGGCGGGAACATCTGCCCCAAGATCGATGACTTCGAGCCCCTTGCCTTCCATCATCATGCGAACGACGTTCTTGCCGATATCGTGCAGGTCGCCCTTGACGGTGCCGATGATCACCTTGCCCGTCGCTTGCACCCCCGCGGTGACCAGCAGCGGCTTGAGCAAGACCATGCCGATGTTCATGGCGCGCGCGGCGATCAGCACCTCGGGGACGAACACCTCGTTGCGCTTGAACTTTGCGCCGATGATGTTCATGCCTGCCAGCAGACCGTCCTCCAGGATGGTCCGGGCTCCGATCCCCTGGTCGATTGCCTGTTGCACAAGGTCTTTTACTTCCTTGGCCCGACCTCCTTGCAGGGATTCCGAGATACTTTGAAGTATAGTCACTTTCAGTCCTCCATTCAGGTTGGGCCGTAAACCGAGCCAGCAATCACGCCCTTAGATTTGGATCAATATGACGACGGGTGATGAAATAGGTCGGGTGTCCATCGGCCGGTTTTCTTCCGGCGACGGGGAGATTGCAAGAGGTCAATGACCTTTGGATAAGCCATATCTGAGCCAGGAGTTGCAGACAGGCGACCCGTTCGCCCAAGCCGGACACAGCATAGCTGTTATTGCGTTCGTTACGCAACGGTGGTCGGCGCAGCGCCTCAGACGCGGTGCCCGGTTATGTCGATCTGCCCGTCATTGCATCGTCGGGCGATCAGCGGCTGACCCACACCTCCAGCGTCCCGCAACCGGGCCGAGCACCGATGCAGCGGCGGCGTTTCCCAGAAACCAAGGCATCCTGGAACACCGCGACGAGCGGGGCTCCGGTTGCATCGGCGCCAGCCGGATGGCCTGTTCGCCGGACAGCCGGCCTGGCCAGGTACGCAGCGACTGATCGACGTCGCGCATATCCGGCGAGGGGCCAGGGCGCGGGACGTCATGCGGCTACAGCGGTGCGTGCCGCCTCGTTCGGCAATCCGGACCTTCCCCCGGGAGGGTCGGTCAATGTCACCGATCCGCCCCAACGCCACCCGCGCCGGCGTGAAGCGGCGCAGGTCGCGCCAGGGCACGGGGACGGTCACGCCAGTCCTACCAGACCGGGCGCCGGCCTTGCCGGAATGCGCTCCGGCGTCGCCGTGGCAATGGCCATGCGGTCGAGCCATGCCTCGAATTCGGACGCCAGCCGCAGACCGAGCTCGGCTCGCAGGAAGAGCGCATCATGGAACGACGTGCTCTGGTAGGATAGCATCACAGCGTCCGCGCCCGGCACGCCCGTGATGTAGGTGACGCCGGCGACGCCCAGCAGCGTCAGTAGCATGTCCATGTCGTCCTGGTCGGCCTCGGCATGATTGGGGTAGCAGATATTGGCCCCCATCGGCAGGCCGAGCAGCTTGCCGCAGAAATGGTCCTCCAATCCTGCACGGATGATCTGTTTCCCATTGTACAGGTATTCCGGGCCGATGAAGCCGACGACGGTGTTGACCAGCAGTGGCGAGAAAGTGCGCGCCACCGCATAGGCGCGCGCCTCGATGGTTTGCTGGTCGACCCCGTGATGCGTCTCGGCGGAAAGCGCACTGCCCTGACCGGTTTCGAAATACATGACGTTCTGCCCGACGGTGCCGCGCCCCAGCGCCAACGCCGCCTCGCGGCCTTCATGCAGCAGGGCGAGCGTAATGCCGAACGCACGGTTGGCGGCCTCGGTGCCGCCGATCGACTGGAACACCAGGTCCACCGGCGCGCCGGCGGCCATGCAGCGCAGCGTCGTGGTGACATGCGCGAGCACGCAGGTCTGGGTGGGGATGGCGTAGCGGTCGCGCACCGTATCGAGCAGGGGCAGCAGCGTGGTCGTGGCGGCAACGCTGTCGGTGGCCGGGTTGACCCCGATGACCGCATCGCCGGCGCCGAGCAGCAGGCCGTCGAGGACGGAAGCGGCCACCCCTTGCGGGTCGTCCACCGGATGATTGGGTTGCAGCCGGACCGAGAGGCGCCCGGGCAGGCCGATGGTGGTGCGGAATGCCGTGGTCACGCGGCACTTCGCTGCCACCGCCACCAGGTCCTGCCGCCGCATGATCTTGGCGACGGCCGCTGCCATTTCTGGCGTGAGGCCGGGACGCAGCGCCACCAGGACGGACGGCGTGGCTTCGGCCAGCAGGAAATCGCGCAGGCCGCCCACGGTGAGGTGGGCGATCGGACCGAAGGCGGCGGCGACGTGACTATCAAGAATAAGCCGGGTGACGTCGTCGTCCTCGTACGGAATGACCGGCTCTTCCAACAGCGTTCGCAGCGGCAGGTCGGCGAGCGCCATCTGCGCCGCCACACGCTCGCTGGCCGAGGCGGCGGCGATGCCGGCAAGGGAATCGCCGGAACGGAACGGCGTAGCGCGGGCGAGCAGTGTCTTCAGATGCGCAAAACCGTAGCGGGAGCCGGCGAGGTCATGGAAGTAGGGCATGCGATTTCCGGTGGCTTGCCCATGCGCCGCCCGGATCCCACGCCGGGCAACCGGGTCGGCATTGCGCGAATGGCCGCTCCATAACAAGCGCTTGCGGATACAGTCCTGTGGCGTCGGCGGCCGGCGACGGCGGTGTTGGCAACTTGAATGCAGCCGGAGATGACGACGCCTGCCGCCGCACTTCATCCTCAACAGCTTCAAGGGCCAATCAGCGTGAAAGGGAGATCCGGAACGCCGGGGCATGACGCGGCGCCGCTCAATGTCGCAACCGAAGACTGAAGGTCAGGAACCGGTTCGCCAACCAAAAGCGCCTTGATCCATAGCCGCCGGGTGGGGTTGTTTCCGCCTTGACGGCTATCGAACCCAGGTTGTTCCCTCGACCGGTCGAGGCAGGCGCGTTAGCGTAGTCAACATGATCGAACGCGGCCCGTCAGCCACCGTGGCCGCTGCCACCCGATCGATCGCTGTTTCCTGACCCAGGAGCTCATCATGCGCCATTCCGCCCTTCCTCCGTTCCGTCGCCGCGCGCTGCTGGCCGGCGCCGGCAGCGCACTTGCCGTGGCGGGCCTGGCGCGCCCTGCCTTGGCGCAGAGCACCGCCGCCCGCGTGCTGCGCTACATCCCGCAGGCCGACGTCACCGTGCTCGACCCGCTCGGCACCACGGCCTATCCCACCCGCAACCACGGCCATATGTGCTGGGACACGCTGTATGGCGTGGATGAGCAGTTCGTGCCGCAGCCGCAGCTCGCCCAGGGCCATGTGGTCGAGGACGACGGCCGCCGCTGGACCTTCACACTGCGCGACGGCCCGACCTTCCACGACGGCGAGAAGGTGCGCGCGAAGGATGCCGTCGCCTCCATCAAGCGCTGGATGCCGCGCGACACCCATGGCCAGTCGCTGGCGCAGCGGCTGGACGATATCCGCGCCCTGGACGACCGCCACTTCGAGATCCGCCTCAAACGCCCGTTCGGGTTGATGCTGGACGCGCTGGGCAAGCCCTCCTCCTACCCCTGCTTCATCTATCCGGAGCGTTTCGCCAACGTCGATCCGAGCAAGCCGTTCACCGAGGTTGTCGGCTCCGGACCCTACCGTTTCGTCCCCAACGAACACGTCTCTGGCGCGCAGGTCGTCTACCGCAAGTTCGAGGCCTACGTACCGACGCCGGTCGGCGCGGTCAGCATGACCGCCGGTCCCAAGCTGGCGAATTTCGAACGGATGGAATGGAAGGTCATCCCGGACTCCGCCACTTCCGCCGCCGCGCTGCAGGCCGGCGAAGTGGACTGGTGGGAGGTGGTGCCGCCCGACCTCAACGCCCTACTGGCGCGCGCGCGCGACGTGGTAATGGATCGCATCGACGGCAGCGGGACTTATGCCAGCCTGCGGTTCAACCACCTGCAGCCGCCGTTCGATCGCGCCGAGGTGCGCCGCGCGCTGCTGCCGGCAATCGTCCAGTCGGACTTCATGGCCGCGGTGGCCGGCGAGGAGACGAACTGGCGCGCCGATGTCGGCTGCTTCTCGGTGGCCAGCCCGCTCGCCAACACGGCGGGCCTGGAGGTGCTGAGCGGGCCGCGCAACATGGAGGCGGCCCGTGCCGCGGTGAAGGCCGCAGGCGCCGCGGGGCAGAAGGTGGTGGCGCTGCACGCCACCGACGTGTCCAACCAGAACGCGCTGATGTCCGTCGGCGTCGACGCGCTCCGCAAGGCGGGCTTCGACACCGAGGACCTGACCTCCGATTGGGGCTCGCTGCTGCAGCGGCGGCAGAACAAGGCGCCGCCGGCGCAAGGCGGCTGGAATGCGCTCATCGCCCTGTTCTCGGGCATGGAGCTGAACACCCCGGCCGGCCACCTCCTGCTGCGCGGCAACGGCGATGCCGCCTGGTTCGGCTGGCCCAAGGCGCCGAAGATCGAGGAGTTGCGCGAGGCCTGGTTCGATGCGCCGGACATGGACGCACAGAAGAAGGTGGCGCGCGAGCTGCAGCTGCAGTTGTTCCAGGACCTGCCGTACATTCCGCTCGGCCAGTATTTCGTGAACAGCGGCTATCGCCGCGGGCTGACCGGCATGCGCCGCGGCATCCCGCTGCCGATCAACGTGCAGCGCGGCTGAGCGCCTGGGCTAACGCGCCGTCCTGTCGAGCCAGGCCAGCAGGGCGGCGCGAAACGGCAGCACGCTTTTGTCGTGCAGCATTTCGTCCGGCAGCGAGCGCACCGCCGCGGCAAGACGGGACGCCGCCGCCGGACGGCTGCCGACCTGCGCAATCGGATGCACGCGCACGCGGATGCCGAACAGCACGGCGCCGCTCCCCGGCAAGGGCGACAGGGTCTGCCGCTCGGTGCGAAGGTACAGCATCGTGCCGGCGTTCGCGGCGGTGATCCGCTCCACGATGTCCGTGCGCCACTTGCCGCCGGGTTGGAACAGGGCGGCGTCATCGACCAGCGACCAGGTCTGCGGGGTCGCAGGCCAGCAGCCCCATCTGCATGCGATAGGGGCCGTCCTCGAAAGGCAGGAAGACGGTTTCCGGCTGCAGTTCCGAAATCGGCTGCATGCGGGAAGCGCTGCGCGCCGTTGCTCCCATCAACGAAACAGATTGCGCAGCGCATTGCCCGGTCGCGGCAGTTTCGGCTGCTGCGTCGCCGGCGCGGGCGCC
>CAIMEK010000457.1 GCA_903839965.1 uncultured Acetobacteraceae bacterium
CGCCCAGCTCGGGCTGCAGCAGGTTCATCCCCTCGGCCAGCGGCTGGCCGTTGGGCTGCAGGAACACCACCCGCGCCAGCGGGTCGCCACCCAGCGGCGCGGCCACCACGGCGATGTCGCGGGCGAACACCCGGCTGACCGGAACGCCGAAGCGGGCGGTCTGCTCGGCGTAGGCGACCAGCGACTCGAAGGGCCGGCGGCCGTAGCGGGCGTGCAGCGCGAACAGGCCGCGCGCCATTATCGGCACCGCGGCCGGGCGCGCCCCGCTGCCGCCGCCGGCGGGCGGCACGAACATCACCGCTTCCGGCACCCCGGCATTGGCGCTCGACTTGTCGGGATCGTAGGCCAGGCAGGCCCCACCGCCGCCAAGGCCGGCCCGCGAGGGCAGCGTCACCGACAGCATGAACGCCGCCGCCACCGCCGCATCCGCCGCGTTGCCGCCGGCCGACAGCACTTCGCGCGCCACCAATGCCGCGCGCGGCTCATCGGCCGCCACCCCGCCAAGGAAGCCGCTCACGAAGCCCGGCTGGCCGGCCACCGGCCCGCTGCCGCTGCCGGTGAGGAAGTTGCCCACCGAGTTCGCGGTCGAACTCAGCGTCGAACAACCGGATGTTGCGAAACCAACCGCAAGCAGGACGCCGAGCGCACGATGCGCTAGGCTGCTCCGCATGATCGAAAGGCCGGACGCGGAAACCGAGACCCTGCTGCGCACGTGTGACAATTCCTTGTTCCGCGCGGCCGGCCTGGAGGTCCGCGTCTTCGGTGTGGGCGACGCTGCCATAAACTCGTTCGTGGGCACCGGCAACCGGATGTTCACCCCTGGCGACCCGCCGGGGTCACAGAACCGGAAGGAAGACTGATGCGTGGATTGTTCGCCTGCTGCGCCGTGCTGGCGCTGCTGCTGGCCGGCATTGCACCGGCGCCGGCGCTGGCCGACGGCTTCACCCCCCAGCAGCGGGCGGAAATCGTCGAGGTGGTGCGGGCGGCCCTGAAGGCCGACCCCTCGATCCTGCGCGACGCCGTCACCGCCCTGCAGGACGACGAGGCGCGCGCCCAGCAGGCGGCGGCGCGCACCGCCATTCCCGCCCTGGCGGATACGCTGATCCGCTCGCCCGGCGATCCCTTCGAGGGCAACCCGCAGGGCGACGTGACCGTGGTCGAGTTCACCGATGTGCGCTGCCCCTATTGCCGGCGGATGTTGCCGATCATGGCCGAGCTGGTGCAGCGCGACCACAACGTGCGGGTGGTGCTCAAGGACATCCCCATCCTCGGCCCGGGCAGCGTGATGGGCACCAAGGCGCTGCTGGCGGCGCAGAAGCAGAACAGCTACCTGAAGCTGCGCGACGCGATCATGACGGGTCCGGCCGAGATCACCGCGGCCTCGTTGCGCAGCGCGGCGGCGAAGCTGGGGCTCGACTGGGAGCGGCTGCAGAAGGATATGGCCGATCCGGCGACCCAGCAGCGCATCAACGCCAACCTGGAGTTGGCCAGCAAGCTCGACATCCGCGGCACGCCGGCTTTTGTGATCGGCACCCGGATGCTGCCGGGCGCGGTTGGCCTGGAAGAGTTGCAGGAGGCGGTGGCGGCGGCACGCAAACCATAGGCCGGGTGGCCGATCCGCCGATCCGCGTGTAGTTTCATTTCCATGATGGACGCTGGAGGAAAGCGGCGATGAATATCTGCATGGTCGGCTACGGCATGATGGGGGTGTGGCACAGCCAGGCGCTGCTCGGCCCGGCCGCCGGGAGCGACGTCGTGCTGCACACCGCGGTGGGCCGGCGGGCCGACGCGCTGGAGGAATTCGCCAAACGCTTCGGCTACCGGCGCTGGACCACCTCGCTGGAAGAGGCGCTGGCCGATCCGGCGATCGACGTCGTGATCCTGGCCACCCCGAGCGAGCAGCACGAGGCGCAGGCGCTGGCCTGCTTCGCCGCCGGCAAGCATCTGCTGCTGGAAATCCCGATGGGCATGTCGCTGGCCGCCGCCGAGCGGATCGTGGCGGCGGGCGAGCAGGCCGGCGTGACATGGGGCCTGTGCCACCCGATGCGCTTCCACATCGAGCAGCTGGAGATGCGCCGGCGCATCGCCGCCGGCGAGGAGCGCATCCGCCACATCGCCGGGCGGTTCTTCCTCAAGCGCCTGACCAACATGGGCGTCACCGGCTACATGCGGTCGTGGACCGACAACATCCTGTGGCACCATTTCTGCCACTTCGTCGATCTCGGCATGTTCCTGTTCGACTACGCGCCGATCCGCCGGGTGCAGGGGCACCTGGCGCCACTGCACCCCAAGACCGGCGTGCCGATGGAAGCGGTGGTGCTGGTCGAGACCGAGGACGACCGCACGCTGCTGGTGCACGGCTCCTACCACGCCGAGTACCGGCTCTACGACAAGCTGATCGTGACCGACCGCGACACCTACTTCTTCGACAGCGTCAACAGCACCATGCGCACCGCCGCCGGGGTGCAGCCGATGGAGCAGGAGCAGGCGAACTGCGTGCGGGTGATCACCGACCTGCTCGGCGCGATTCGCGAGCGACGCCAGCCGCTCGCGGCCGGGCGTACCGTGCTGCCGGCGATGCGCGCGCTGCAGACCGTGCAGGACGACTGGGACGCGCGTTGGGGCGCCCGTTCCATCCGGGGGCGGCCGCTTTAAGCGGTCTGGCCACCTCCTCCCGCCGGGGTGGTGGTGGCGCGGCCCTGCCGCGGCACGGGACACACGTTGCGCACGCCCAGGATGTGGGCGATGGCGTAGACGAGGTCGGGGCGGTTCAGCGTGTAGAAGTGGAATTCGTCGATGCCGTTGGCCTGCA
>CAIMEK010000458.1 GCA_903839965.1 uncultured Acetobacteraceae bacterium
AAAGGCGGAACCCGTCGCCGTCGGGCGCGGCGAACACCGCATCGTCGAAGTCGCGCGCATCCTCGCCGTCGATGGTGACCAGCGGCACGCCGCGAAGGTCGGTGCGCCCGTCCGGGCCGACGCCGCGGGCACGGGCGGCCTCCTCCAGCGCGGCGGCGGGGAATTCGACGGGAATGTCGCGGGTGTGGATGACGATCAGGCTGACCGAGCGGGCGTCGCCCATGTTGCCCAGCCGCTCGATGACGCGCGCCGGCTTGCGGCCGTAGCCGGCGCCGGGCAGGGGGGCGGCCAGCACGATTTCGCCGGCTTTGGCGTCGCCTTCCTCGCCGGGCGGCACCGCCCATTCGGCCTTGGAACGCCGGTCGGTCGGCACGATGCGTCCGCCGCCGCCCGGCGTGGGGTGGAACACGCCCAGCACGCGGCCCGGCGCGTCGGTGAGGCGCTTCAGCGTCCGTCCTTCGTATTTGCCGGGACCGATCGGCTTCAGGCGGGCCAGCACGCGTTCCCCGGGGGCCAGCGCCGGCCGCCCGCGCGGTTCGGGCGCCATCAGCACCAGCGGCGGCGGGCCTTCGCCCTGCCAGCCGACGGGGCGGGCGACGGCGTCGCCATCCGGGTCGGTGCCGGTCACCTGCACGATCGTGGCTTCGGGCAACCGCCCCGGAGCGGCCACGCGCCGGCGCCCGACCGGAGCCACCTCGCCCTCGGCGGCCATGTTCTTGAGGAGGTCGCGCAGGTCGACGCGCTGTTGCGAGGTGAGGCCGAATTCGCGGGCGATTTCCCGCTTGCCGACGCGGCCCGGGGTTGCCTGGACGAACCGGCGGATCGCTTCGCGCGACGGCAGTTCGGGCGGATCGCGGTGCTTGCGCGGCATGCCGCTAAGTCCCCGTCATCGCGCCGTGTGTGCGAGTGCCTTCTTCGCGGCCACCGCCTTTTTCGGCCTGGCCGGGGCCTGCTTTTTCGCCGGCGCCTGCTGCTTCGCGGTGGCCTTCTTCTTGGTGGCGGCCTTGGCCGGGGCAGCGCGCTTCGGCGTCGCCGTCTTCGCCGGGGCCGCCTTCTTCGCCGCCGTCTTCTTCGCCGCGCCCTTGGCGCCGCGCGGCTTCAGCGCCTTGCCCTTCTCGGCCAGCAACGCCACCGCCTGCAGCAGCGTTATGTCGTCCATCGCCACGTCGCGCGGCAGGTTGGCCACCCGGTTGCCGTGCTGCGCATAGGGGCCGAACCGCCCCTTGCGCACCAGCACCGGCTCGCGGTCGGCCGGATGCGGCCCCAGCGCCCGTACGCTCGCCAGCTTGCGGGCCAGCAGGTCCACCGCCCGGGTCAACCCGACCACCAGCACGTCGTCGTCGCGGTCCAGCGAGGCGAACACCCCGCCCATCTTCACATACGGCCCGAACCGCCCCAACCCCGCCTCGATCGGCTCGCCGCTTTCGGGATGCGGGCCGACATTGCGCGGCAGCGACAGCAGCGCCAGCGCCTGCTCCAGCGCGATGCTGTCGCCGTCCATGCCGCGCGGCAGGCTGGTGCGCTTCGGCTTGTCCTTGCTGCCCTCGACCTTGTCGCCAAGCTGCGCGTAGACGCCGTACGGCCCGCGCCGCACCGTGACCTCCTCGCCCGTGTCGGGGTGGTGCCCCAGCACGCGCAGGCCTTCCTTCAGGGTGTCGCCGTTCTCCTCGCCGTTGTCGATCGCCAGGCGGCGCGTGTACTGGCAGTTCGGGTAGTTCGAGCAGCCGATGAAGCTGCCGTGCCGGCCGAGCTTCAGCCCGAGCCGCCCAATGCCGCAGGCCGTGCAGGCGCGCGGGTCGGAGCCGTCCTCGCGCGGCGGGAAGAAATGCGCGCCGAGGTCGCGGTCCAGCGCGGCGATGACGTCGCCGATCTTGAGGTCGCGGGTCTGCTCGACGGCGACCGAGAATTCCTCCCAGAAGGCGCGCATCACGGTCCGCCAGTCGGCGCGGCCGTCGGAAATGTCGTCGAGCTGCTCTTCGAGGTTGGCGGTGAAGCCGGTGTCGACGTAGCGGTTGAAGAAGCTCACCAGGAAGGCGGTCACCAGCCGGCCGCGATCCTCCGGGACGAAGCGCTTGCGTTCCTGGCGGACGTATTTGCGGTCCTGCAGCACCGACAGGATGGCGGCATAGGTCGAGGGCCGGCCGATCCCCAGTTCCTCCAGCTTCTTCACCAGGCTGGCCTCGGAGTAGCGCGGCGGCGGCTGGGTGAAGTGCTGGTCCGCCGCCACCCACGCCCCGCCCGCGCCAGGGCGCAGCGGGTCGCGTTCGCGCATCGGCGGCAGCATGCGGTCGGTGTCGTCCACGCCGCCTTCCGCGCCGACGTCGTCCTGGTCCTCGCGATACAGCTTGAGGAAGCCGTCGAAGGCCATGATCGACCCGTTGGCGCGCAGCACCGGCGCATGCGGCCTGGCGCCGGCGACATCGACCGTGACCTGGTCGAACTCGGCCGACTGCATCTGGCTGGCCACCGCGCGCTTCCACACCAGTTCGTACAACCGTTGCTGATCGGGCGTGAGATAGCGCGCCACGCTGTCGGGCGTGCGGGCGACGTCGGTGGGCCGGATCGCCTCGTGCGCCTCCTGGGCGTTCTTGATGCGGCTGATGTACTCGCGCGGCGCGGCCGGCAGGTATTTCGTGCCGTAGGCGCTGCCGACGTGCTCGCGGATCGCCGCCACCGCCTCGCGCGCCATCTGCACGCCGTCGGTGCGCATGTAGGTGATCAGGCCGACGCTGTCGCCGTCGATATCGGCGCCTTCGTACAACTGCTGCGCCAGCCGCATGGTCTGCTGCGCGCCGTAGCCGAGCTTGCGGGAGGCTTCCTGCTGCAACGTGGAGGTGGTGAAGGGCGGCGGCGGGTTGCGCTTGACCCGCTTGCGCTCCAGCGCGGCGACATGGAACGCCTCGGCCTCGACCGCCGCCTTGGCCGCCAGCGCGGCGGCCTCGTTGGGCAGGTCGAACTGCTCCAGCTTGTTGCCGTGCAGATGCGTCAGCCGGGCGGTGAACGGCGCGCCGGCGGGGGTCAGGAACGCCGCCTCCACCGTCCAGTACTCGCGCGCCCGGAACGCCTCGATCTCCGCCTCGCGCTCGCACACCAGGCGCAGCGCCACCGACTGCACGCGCCCGGCGCTGCGGCTGCCCGGCAGCTTGCGCCACAGCTCCGGCGACAGCGTGAACCCCACCAGGTAGTCGAGCGCGCGGCGGGCCAGGTAGGCCTCGATCAGCGGCTGGTCGAGGTCGCGCGGATGCTCGATGGCGTAGCGGATGGCGGTGCGGGTGATCTCGTTGAAGGTGAT
>CAIMEK010000459.1 GCA_903839965.1 uncultured Acetobacteraceae bacterium
CCGTGGCAGATGTCGAACACCCGCCTGAGCTCGGCATCGAGCTTGTCGGCGTCATAAAAATCGGGCTCCTGCCACGCGATCGGGTGCCGCGTGGGAGATTCCAGGCTGCCTTCGCGCATGGTCTGTTTCCCCGGCTGCGGGGGACCCGGGCGGCGTCGGCCGGCCCGGGTCCGGCAGGACTACTTCAGCTCGTCGAGCGCGCGCTGGAACCGCCCGGCATGCGAGCGCTCGGCCTTCGCCAGCGTCTCGAACCAGTCGGCGATTTCCTCGAAGCCTTCCGTGCGGGCGGCACGCGCCATGCCGGGATACATGTCGGTGTATTCATGCGTCTCGCCGGCGACCGCCGCGGCCAAATTGAGGTTGGTCTTGCCGATCGGCAGGCCGGTGGCGGGATCGCCGACCGCTTCCAGGAATTCCAGGTGGCCGTGCGCGTGGCCGGTCTCGCCTTCCGCGGTGGAACGGAATACCACCGCGACGTCGTTATAGCCTTCGACGTCGGCCTTCTGGGCGAAGTAAAGGTAACGCCGGTTGGCTTGGCTCTCGCCGGCGAAGGCGTCCTTGAGGTTCTGTTCGGTTTTGCTGCCCTTGAGTGCGGCCATGCTATCCTCCTTATGAGACAATTCCGTTCACGCGACGGGCGAACGGTCCCCTGCGGCGGAATATTGCGCGGAATCCGGACCCTTGGATAGCCCCGAAGAAGCCGCAACGGGTGGCGGCGCAGGCTCCGCCGCCACCCGGACAGCTACTCGCCCTGCGCCAGGTAAGCGATGGCGGCATCCACGCCGCCGGTCGAGTACGGCACGCCGGCGACCTTCATCGACAGCTCCACCGCCCCCAGCGTGCCCAGGATCATCGGCTCGTTGAGGTCGCCGAGATGGCCGATGCGGAACGCCTTGCCGGCCAGCCTGGACAGCCCGCCGCCGAGCGAAACGTTGAAGCGGTCGAGCGCGGCCGCGCGCACCTTGTTGGCGTCGCAGCCCTCCGGCACCAGCACCGTGGTGACCGAGTCCGAATAGCGCGACGGATTGAGGCAGAACAGTTGCGGCCCGCCGTTGCCGGCCCACTGGTTCACCGCGCAGCGCACCGCCGTCGCCAGCCGGGTGTGGCGGGCGAACACGTTGTCCAGCCCCTCGTCCTCCAGCAGCAGGCGCAGCGCTTCCTGCATGCCGTAGAACAGCGAGGTCGGCGGCGTGCCCATGAAGCTCTTGTGCGGCAGCTTCATCATGTTGGCCCAGCTGAAATACGACTTCGGCAGCGTCGATTGCTTGCTGGCGGCCCAGGCCTTCTCGGAGATGGTGTTGAACGACAGGCCGGTGGGCAGCATCATGCCCTTCTGGCTGCCGCCCACCGCGCAGTCCACGCGCCATTCGTCGTTGCGGAAGTCCATGCAGGCGAGCGAGGAGATGGTGTCGACCAGCAGCAGCGCCGGGTGGCCGGTGGCATCGAGCGCGGCGCGGAAGTCGCCCGGGTCCAGCGTCATGCCGGTGGAGGTTTCGTTGTGGGTGACGCAGACGCCCTTGATCTCGTGCGCCGTGTCGGCGGCCAGCGCGGCGCGCACCGCGCTCATCTCGACGCCGCGCCGCCAGTCGCATTCGAGCACGTTGGTGCGCAGGCCGAGGTCGCGGGCCATCTGGCCCCAGCGGTCGGAGAAATTGCCGGTCTGCGGATAGAGCAGCAGGTCGCCGGCGGAGAACAGGTTGACCAGGGCGGACTCCCAGGCGCCGTGGCCGGACCCGGTGTGGAACACCAGGTCGTTCCGGGTCTTCATGAGCCGCTTCAGGCCTTCCCGGCACCCGTTGTAGATGCCCATGAATTCGGCCGGGTACCAGTCGACGCTGACATGCGACACCGCATGCAGGATCGAGTCGGGAATGTTGGTCGGCCCCGGGTTGGCGAAGAACAGCCGGCCACGCGGCTTCCTGACGATGTCGGACATGCATTTCACTCCCGATGAAACCACGCGGAACGTTGCCGCGATTGGGCGATTCCTAGCAGCCCGGCCGGCGCGTGCCCAATGCGGACATTGCGGGTCAGCCGGTTGCGATGTAACGGCTTGCCGCTACCGCGCTAGCGGAACGTTTCCCGCCAGTGGCGCGCACGCCTCGCCGCCACCCGGCCAGCTTCGCCAGGAGAAGATGCATGCAGATCGCCGATATCGTCGCCTATCCCGTCACCGTCCCGGTGCCGCCGGAGCGCCGGGTCGCGCTGGGCATCGGCACCATGGTCAAGCGCGACACCGTGGTGGTGAAGGTCACCACCGACGACGGCCTCGTCGGCTGGGGCGAGTCCCATCACGGCCGCGCCCACCTGGCCATCGGCACCCTGGTCAACACCACGCTGAGGCAACTGGTGCTGGGCATGGAGGCCACCGACACCAACGGCGTGTGGGCGCGCATCTACCGCTTCCAGCTGGCCAGCCACGGCATGGGGGCGGCCTGCGCCATGGCGATGAGCGGCATCGACATCGCGCTGTGGGACATCCGCGGCAAGGCGGTGGGCTGGCCGCTCTACCGCCTGCTCGGCGGCGCCAGCCGTGCCATCCCCGCCTACGCCGGCGGCATTTCGCTGGGCTTCCAGCCGCCCGCGGCGCTGGTGGCCGAGGTCGCCGGCTTCGTCGCCCAGGGCTACCGTGCCGTCAAGCTGCGCACCGGCGACACCCCGGCGGCCGACATGGCGCGGCTGGTCGCGGTGCGGCAGGCCTTCCCCGACCTCGACATCCTGGCCGACGCCAACACCCAGTACAGCCTGGCCGATGCCCGCCGCGTGCTGCCGACCTACGAGGCGTGCCGCGCCGGCTGGCTGGAGGAGCCCTTCCCGGTGCAGGACGACCGCGCCTACCGCGAGGCCAAGGCGCTGTCGCGGGTGCCGCTGGCGGCCGGGGAGAACCATTTCACCCGCTTCGAGTTCGCCCGCCTGATCGAGCAGGGCTCGGTGAGCATTCTGCAGCCCGACATTTCCAAAACCGGCGGCATCACCGAGACGCTGCGCATCGCCGCGCTGGCCTCGGTGCACAAGCTGCCGATCCACTGCCATTCCAGCATGGGCATCAACATGACGGCGACGACGCACCTGATGAGTGCGATCGACAATTCCGGCTATTTCGAAGCCGACTGCTCGCTCGACAACCCACTGCGCGACGCCCTGGTCGACCCGCCGGTGCGGGTCGGCCCGGACGGCGCGATCCGGCCGAACGAAGGCCCCGGGCTGGGCGTGGAAGTCGACGAGGAATTTGTTCGTTGCCATCCCGGCACGGCGGGGGCGGGGTTCGTGTGAGGGGCGCGGCGCTCGTGGTCGACATCAAACAAATTGTGCCCACGTCGAATGGCCGCCCCCGACCCTGAGCGGTCCTTCGGAACACCGCTCCAGGCCGCCGGGCGCTGCAACGCTCGAACTGGGTGATTTAGCGGCGGTTCCGGTCGAACCCGAATATCGCCGTCGCGTCGGGCACGATGCGTGCGGCGATCACGTCAATCGTCGCGCGATTCAACGCGATCAGTGATGGACTGTCAGCGGAACCTCCACGCCATACACCACTCTTCCGGAAAGCGGATGCGGGCCTCGCGGTGCCTCACCTCTGGTGCATGGGGTTCCTCGCGGGAATGCGGCTGCGGCTGGACGCCTGGGGGCCGCTCCCGGATCTGAATCTCGCCTTCGTCCCAACCATCCCGCGTTGGCTGTCAGACGGCATCTGCCGGACGAAGGCTTCAGTCTCGGTGCACATTGCCTCACGCCGTCTGGGCGTCGCTCTGTGTCAACACGCGCGAAATATCGAACACGACATGGTCCCATCGCCAAAGCTGCTGGAAGAAGGCGCGCGCGAGGCTCCGATCACCCCGCTCTCGGCAGATCTCCGCGATGGTGCGTTCCCCGTCGATGGCGGCCAGCAGTCGCTCTTGCCCTGCGTCGATGGGCAGATAGAGGTCGTTATAAGTGTGTTTGGTATTGATCAGCACCGCCGTCGCTCCCGGCGGCAGCCGCTCCCGCACTGCGAGCGTACCAGGCAGCCGAATGGGCGTGTAGTCGAGCCAGGCTTCGCCATTGAAATCCACGGGCGCACCCCGCGCCGGTCGGTCCTTCCGGTAAGCCACGACGCTGTGGCGGACCATAGTCCCGCGGAACAGTTCTATGGCGGCATATTGCGCTTCGGCCGTTAGCCCAATCAGCCTGGCATGATGAGGCGTGGACGCCAGCGCGCCACACCAAGGCAGATAAGGCGCCTGGCGCACCCAGCGCGCGAACGCCAGGCCGGCGCGGCCGAGCAAGTCCAGCAGTTGTGGAACGGAATACGATCGGTCCTGAGGATGGAGCAGAGCGTCGGCCAGCCCGGCCCTGTCCGCGAAGTCGGGTGAGTTGCGCAGGAGAGGCGCGAGGGGATGGTCCAGCGGGAGCGCCTTGAGGCTGGCCGCGAGGTCGCGGATATCCGGCTCGGTCGCCGCGATGCCCAGGCGGCGGCAGTAGTCCTGTAGCATGTAGACACCCGCGCGGCCGTACGGTGCGTAAACCATCATCTTGACGGTGCCGGTCGGCTCGAGCACGTCGTGCAGCGCCCGCAGCCCCGCGTCAGGGTCGGGCAGATGGTGCACCACGCCGGTGCAGACCACGTGCTCGAAGCGTTGGCCGAGTTCGGCGACGCGCTCCACCGCGAGTTGACGCAGCTCGAGGTTGGCAAGCGCGTACTTGCGCTTCAGCGCCCGCGTGAACTCGATGCTCCTGGCGCTTACGTCGATCCCGATGACCTGAGCGCGGGGCCAGCGCAGCGCATAGTGGGCGGCCTGTCTGGTGCCGCAGCCGGCCACCAGTATGCTCAGGTCTTCGCGGTAGGGCTCGGCCGGCCAGAAGAGATGGTATTCGGCGCGTCGGCGTCGGTCGTCCCAGGGCTGACGGTGGGCTTTCAGGTCGTCCACGGGTGGCGGGTAGGGATGACGTTCGTAGAAGGCGCTCACCTGCCTGGCGGAAGCGGCGCCTGTCGATACTGGAACGTCGTGGTCGTTCATGACTGGCTGGAGCCTTTCCATACCGAGTTGACTAAGGTCAGCAGGGATAGATTGAATCTTTGTTTTTTGTCGATTTCATCGATTCCTCCACATTTCGTGCTGATGCAAACTGCGGTCTGCACGGAATTCAAATGGAAAGCTCAGGATACCCAGGCGGTGACAATATTGGCCCAAGGCCTATAGGCATAATCGGGTTCGATCTCAAAGGCCGGCAGGACCGCTATCGGCCCAGATTAGGGCGAATCGCTTGAATACTCGCGCGGAACAACAATGGGAACGACGTTCGGCGCTTGCACCCGGCGCATGGTGTACGAACCGTGGTACACAGAGCATAAGGGAACCCGTGCATGGGATCATCCCGTGCACGGGTTTCGTCGCCGCTGGGCCTGGGCGGAGTCCCGCCCTTGCGGTTACCCCGGATGGGCGCCGGTTTTCAGTGCTTCCGCATTCTTCCGCAGCTTCTCCAACATGGCGCCGGGCGTCCAGCTTTCGGGACTTTGGCGTGGCGGGAATTCAATCATGGTCTTCATGAACTCGCCCACGAGAGCGCCGGCCGGCAGCAACAAGTAGAGGCGGTCGATACGCCATCTCCAGATGTACAAATCACCGCTGACGCTTGCCTCTTCGAACGGATCGGAGCGAAGGTTCACCACCAAAGGACACTTCAGCGTCGTGAGTGCACGTTCCCATGCGGCGGCGCCTTCATGCGTTTGCACCGCGAAATGCACTTTCCAATTGCCAAAGCGAAGCGCCATCAGGTCGCCCTCGTCACCCCAGTACAGGAACCCCGGACGCGGGTTCTTCGTCACCTCGCCCTTCAGGTGCGGCATGAGGTTGAAGCCGTCGAGATGGACCTTGAAGGTCTTTTTGCCGGCCTTGTGGCCCTTCTTGCATTTCGCAACGATTTCCGGCTCGCCGGCCGCGGCCAGAAGGGTTGGAAGCATGTCCTGGTGCGAGAAAACCTCGTTGCTGACGGTCCCTGGCTTGATCACACCCGGCCAGCGAATGGCGGTCGGTACGCGCCAACCGCCTTCCCAATTGGTGGCCTTCTCGCCGCGGAACGGTGTGCTCGCGCCATCCGGCCAACTGCATTTCTCGGCACCGTTGTCGGTCGAGTACATCACGATGGTGTTATCGGCGATTCCCAGTTCGTCAAGTTTGTCGAGCAACTCACCGACGTGACCGTCATGCTCAACCATGCCATCCGGATACACGCCCAGACCGGTCTTCCCTTTGGATTCCGGTTTCAGGTGCGTATTGACGTGCATCCGGGTTGAATTCCACCACAAGAAAAACGGCTTGTCAGCCTTGACCTGACGCTCCATGAAGTCGATCGCGTGCTTGGAAACCTCCATATCGATGGTCTCCATCCGCTTCTTGGTCAACGGGCCGGTATCCTCGACCTTCTGGGTGCCATCCGGATTTGCCCAGCTGTGCAGCACGCCGCGCGGCCCAAAGTTCTTCTTGAAATTGGGATAATCCGCCTCCGACGGATAGTCCTCGTTTTCCGGCTCTTCCTCGGCGTTCAGGTGGTAGAGGTTGCCGAAGAACTCGTCGAAGCCGTGGACGGTCGGCAGGAATTCGTCACGGTCGCCGAGGTGGTTCTTGCCGAATTGTCCGGTGGCATAGCCCCTTGGCTTCAGCAATTCCGCGATCGTCGGATCCTCCGGTTGCAGGCCGAGTTTTGCTCCGGGAAGGCCAACCTTGGTCAGCCCGGTGCGGATCGGCGACTGGCCCGTAATGAAGGCCGCACGACCGGCGGTGCAGCTTTGCTGACCATACCAATCCGTAAACAGCGCCCCTTCCTTGGCGATCCGGTCGATATTGGGCGTCCTGTACCCCATGACCCCGAGGTTGTACGCGCTGATATTGTACCAGCCAATGTCATCACCCCAGATGATCAAGATATTCGGCTTTTTGTCGGCCACAGCTCTATCCTTTCAATCGATTCAGGTTACGGGTGACTCGGTTACTTCCCGCGCGCGGCGATGGGCCTACCCTATCACCCAGATAGAATCCAATACTACGTCATGTTTGTTGTGCCAGTGCTCACCACTTCGGTCTCGCTCTGTGCGGTCGTGTCGGGCGCGCTGCTCGCCCCTGCTGGGGGGCTTTGTGGCGACGATTGCGCCTGCGCGGCGGCGCCGACCGAAAGCAGCAAGGCCCCAACGAGGCCCGCCGCCAGCATGCTCAAACGAGAACCGAGAGGCATCGGCCTCAACTTCCTTGTCCGACAAGTCGCACCCGAGCTATGGCATTCTGGTCCGGACGGCAAGCCAACCCTATCGGTTCGAGACCCGAGAAGACCCTTGGCAACACCTGACATGCCGCCCTCGGGGTCAGTCGAAGGTGATGGCGCTGCGCGCTCCAAAGTGGCTGTTCCGCTCCCGGCCAACCCTCGAATGCAGAAATTGACTGAGACCACCCCTCTGATGTCCGCTCTCGGAGTAGGTGCGGCCGTCCCTCAGCAAGCCGTAGCAACCATTATGTTTGTTTCGGTTGGCGTCCTTCTGGTTTGAGGATGCCACCGCGCTTGTGCGCGTCAAGGACGCTGCGCGCCGCTCCGCGGTGGCCTGCGGCCATCATTGACTCGCCGCTCCGCGCGACGGCGCCGCATGTCTCGGTCGGGGCGAAGGAACGGTCGCTTTGGGTCGAACAAAGGAACGGATGAGCGCGCAGCGGGCAACTCCCCACCCCTCGCTAACTTCCCCTTGCTTCGCTTTTGCCTTTGTGCTAGGAATGTATTCGTGAATCCCGCTCCCCTCCCGGCCCCGCTCGCCACCTTCCCCCCCGACCTCACCGCTCGGCTCGGCGGCCTCTTCATCGCCCTGGTCAAGCTCGTCGCCGCCTGCTTCGCCCGCCACCCGCGCTTCGCCCTCATCGTCGTCCCGCTCTGCCGCCGGCTCACCCAAACGCGCCAGCGCATCGAGCGCATGTTGGCCCGCCTCGCCGCCGGCAAGCCGGCCCAGCGCCGCTCGCCCCCACCCCGCCCGCACCAGCCCGCGCCGCCG
>CAIMEK010000460.1 GCA_903839965.1 uncultured Acetobacteraceae bacterium
AGCGAATTGCAGGTGGTGCGCGCCGCCCTGAGTTCTGGGCATGGGGTGGCCACCGCCCTGTTCCTCGCCTGCCTGCTGCTGGCCTTTTTCGGGCTGACGCGCGTGGTCTTCGGCATCGTGGACGGCCGGCCCCGGCCGGCGACGCAGGCCAACAGCAAGAAATTTGTCGAGACCCTCGGCGTCGTAGCGCCGCCAGCCCTGCTGCTGTGTCTCTCGGTATGGATCGGACTTTTCACGCCGGCGATCTTGCGCGCCTCCTGGCTCGCGGCGGTCACCCAACTTTTCCCCACCCCATGAGCTCCATCACTCCTTTTGCCCTATTGGCCAACGCCACCAGCCTTCCGTGGGCGGAGATCCCCGCCTGGCCGGCGGCGGAATTCGTCCGCTCCACCGCGACGGAACTGAACCGCGGCGCGCGCCTCTGCGCGTGGTTCGGCGTGCCGGAAGGCGCCGCCACCCGCCTCGTCGCCGTGCTGGCCTTCGACGCCGACAACACCCTGGCTGTCGGGCGCAGCCACCCGCTCACCGGCTCCTATCCCACGCTGACGGACACGCATCCGCAGGCCCACCTGTTCGAGCGCGAAGTCTGGGAGCAGCACGGCCTCATGCCCGAAGGTCATCCGTGGCTCAAGCCCGTCCGGCGCACGAATGAACACGGCAATGCGCCCGCGAACGGCGAGTTTTTCCGCGTCGAGGGCGGCGAAGTGCACGAGGTCGCGGTCGGCCCCGTCCACGCCGGCGTCATCGAGCCGGGCCACTTCCGGTTCCAGTGCGCGGGCGAGGAAGTGCTGCACCTGGAGATCGCGCTGGGCTATCAGCATCGCGGGGTCGAAGAGGCGCTGGCCAACGGCCCGCACCGCGCGACCATGAGCCAGATGGAAACCGTCGCGGGCGATACCACCATCGCCCACGCGACCGCCCACGCGACCATCATGGAGGCGCTCGCCGGGACGGAAGCGCCCCTGCGCGCCCAGTGGCTGCGCGCGCTCGCCCTTGAGCTCGAACGCCTCGCCAACCACACCGGCGATATCGGCGCGCTCGCCGGCGATGTCGCGTTCCTGCCCACCATGTCGGCCTGCGGCAAGCTCCGCGGCGACTTCCTCAACCTGACCGCGCTGCTCTGCGGCAACCGGTTCGGCCGCGGCCTCGTGCGGCCCGGCGGCTGCCGCCACGACCTCGAATCCGCGCGCGCCATGCTCTTGAAGCAGCGGCTGGAAAACGCCCTCGCCGAGACCAAGCAGGCGGTCGCGTGGTTCTGGGACGCGGCCTCCGTCCGCGCGCGCTTTGAAAACGTCGGCACCGTCTTTCCCGCGCAGGCCACCGACATCGGCCTCGTCGGCCTGGCGGCGCGCGCCTGCGGCCTCGTGCGCGACGTGCGCTACGATCACCCCGCCGGCTGGCACCGGTTCGCCCAAGCCCCGGTCGCGGTCTGGCCCGGCGGCGACGTCTTTGCCCGCGCCAAGGTGCGCTCGCTGGAAATCGAACGCTCCGGCGACTACCTCCGCGAACAGCTCGCCGCGCCCGCCGAGGGCGCCCTGCGCGAAGAGCTGCCCCCGCCGGCCCCGGACACGCTGGCCGTCGCCCTGGTCGAAGGCTGGCGCGGCGAAGTGTGCCACGTGGCGCTGACCGATGCCGCCGGCCGCTTCCGCCGCTATAAAGTCATCGACCCGTCGTTCCACAACTGGATGGGCCTCGCCCTGGCTTTGCGCGGCACGGCCATCTCCGATTTCCCCATTTGCAACAAGAGCTTCAACCTCTCCTACTGCGGCGTAGATCTATAAGGCCGCCCACCACCATGTTCATCATCGATACCATCGCCCATCGTCTGAAACGCGGCTGCGAAACCATGGCCTATCCCAAAGGCCCCACGCCCGCCCTGCCCGACCGCCACGGCGGCGCGCTGAAAGTGGAAGCCGCCCGTTGCACTGCCGGCTGCGCCGCCTGCGTCGCCGTCTGCCCCACGCAGGCCATCACCAAGTCGGCCGGGAAAGCCGTCGCGCTGGACCTCGGCCGCTGCATCTTCTGCGGCGACTGCGTGGCCGTTTGTCCGTCGAAGGCGATCACGCAGACCGGCGACCACCGCATGGCCGCGCGCCATCGCGAAGACCTCGTCCTCGGCGAGCCGGGCAAGGAACAGGTCCGCCTCGCAGCCGCGCTCGACACCCAGCTGCGCAAACTCTTTGGACGTTCCCTGCGCCTGCGCCAGGTCAGCGCCGGCGGCTGCGCCGCATGCGAGGCCGATACGAACGTCCTCGGCACCATCGGCTGGGACCTCGGCCGGTTCGGCATCCAGTTCGTCGCCTCGCCCCGCCATGCCGATGGGCTGCTGATCACCGGCCCGGTTTCGAAGAACATGGAACTGGCGGTCCAGAAGACCTACGCCGCCGTCGCCGCGCCGAAGATCGTGATTGCCGTCG
>CAIMEK010000461.1 GCA_903839965.1 uncultured Acetobacteraceae bacterium
GGCCCAGCGGCGGGCGCGCGGCGCCATCGCTCCGGTGAAGGCGGCCGAGGCGATCGGCTGGGCGATCGACCTGCCGTTCGAGGCGGGGCTCGAACGCGAATGGGTGACCTCGCTCGACTTGCGCTCGGGGCCGCAGAGCCGGGCGCTGCGCCACCTGTTCCATGCCGCGCGCACGGCCGCGCGCATGCCGGCGGGCCTGGCGCAGGATGCGCGCGTCTGGCCGGTGCAGCACTGCGGCGTGGTCGGCGGCGGCACCATGGGCTCCGGCATCGCCATCGCGCTGGCCGATGCCGGGCTGGACGTGACGCTGGTGGAGGTGTCGGCCGATGCGGTGCATGCCGCCGAGGGCCGCATCCGCCAGGTCTACGAGCGCCAGTCCGGGGTCGGACGGCTGAGCGCGGCGGCGCTGCGCGAGCGCATGGAGCGCATCGGCTTTTCCACCGGGCTGAAGGCGCTGCGCGGGGCGGCGCTGGTGGTGGAGGCGGTGGTCGAGGACCTCGACGTCAAGCTGGCGGTGTTCCGCCGCCTGTCGGGCATCGTGCGGCGCGACTGCGTGCTGGCGAGCAACACGTCGTATCTCGACATCGACCTGATGGCCGACGTGGTGGATGCGCCGGAGCGCGTGCTCGGGCTGCATTTCTTCAATCCAGCGCATGTGATGAAGCTGCTGGAGATCGTGCGCGGCGGACGCACCGCGCCGGAGGCGCTGGCGACCGCGCTGGTGCTGGCCAGGCGGCTCGGCAAGGTGGCGGTGATCGCCGGCGTGTGCGAGGGCTTCATCGGCAACCGCATCTACTCGCGCTGGCGGGCGCAATGCGATTTTCTGCTGGAGGACGGCGCCTACCCCCAGGACATCGACGCCGCGCTGGAGGCCTACGGGTTTGCCATGGGGCCGTATGCGGTGGCCGACCTGGCCGGGCTCGACATCGGCTGGGCGATGCGCAAGCGGCTGGCGGGCAAGCGCGACAAGCGGGCGCGCAGCGTGCCGATCGCCGACTGGATTTGTGAACTTGGCCGCTTCGGGCAGAAGACCGGCGCCGGCTGGTATCGTTATGTGAATGGCAAGCGCGAGGCTGACCCGCTGGTGACGGCGCTGGTGGAGCGCGCCTCGGCCGAGCGCGGCATCGTGCGCCGCGCGGTGGCGCCGGCGGAGATCGTCGAGCGCGTGCACGCCGCCATGGTGGGCGAGGCGGCGAAGATCGTGGCCGAGGGCATCGCAAAGCACCCGTCGGACGTCGACGTGGTGCTGGCCAACGGCTACGGCTATCCGTCGTGGCGGGGCGGGCCGATGTACGAAGCGGATGCGATCGGGCTGGCGGAGATGCTGCGGCGGATCGAGGCGATGGCGGCGCGCGACGGGGTCGGCTGGGAGCCGGCGCCGCTGCTGCGCGAGATGGTCAACGCCGGCAAGAGTATGTCCGATCTCAATGTGTGAACGCGGTCAGGCGTCCGGCAGCACGCAGTCCGCTTCGATCTCGACCAGCCAGTCCGGGTCGATGAACCGGCTCACCTGCACGAAGGTCGAAGCGGGACGGATGGCGCCGAACACTTCGCCATGGGCCTTGGCGGCTTCGCGCCAACGCTCGATGTCGGTGAGCATGATGCGGCTGCGCACGACCTGATCGAGCGTGCCGCCGGCGTCCTCGATGGCGCGGCGAACGATGTCCAGGCAGTGCCGGGTCTGCCCGTACACGTCGCCGGGACAGGCGGCCCGTCCGTCCGCGCCGATCGGCGCGGTGCCCGCGACGGCGATGTGGCGGCCGACGCGCACGGCGCGACTGAAGCCGATCTCGGGTTCCAGCGGCGAGCCCGACGACACCAACCTGCGCGCCTGCATGCGCGTTGCCTCCTTCTCTTCGAGCCTGGACGCGCCGCCACGGGTCTGCCAATCCTCGTCGCCGCAGCGGAGGGCAGGCGATCATGGGAACGCGTGAAAGCGCAATCGGCGAAGCACTGGCATTCTTCGATGCCGGGAAATTCCGCGACTGGCTGGCGGAGCTTGTCGCCATCCGTAGCACGTTGCAGGAACCCGGTCGCGAGGCCGAGGTGCAGCGCTACCTCGAGGGCGCCATCGGCCCGTGGCTGCAACGCATGGGGTTCACCGTGCGGGTGCATCCGAATCCGCAGGCCGGGCTCGGGCCGATCCTGACCGCCGAGCGCATCGAGGATGCCGCCCGGCCGACCGTGCTGACCTACGGCCACGGCGACACCGTGCGGGGGCTCGACGAACAGTGGGACCCCGGGCTGCAACCCTGGGTGCTGACCGAGGCCGGCGATCGGTGGTACGGCCGCGGCACCGCCGACAACAAGGGCCAGCACGCGCTCAACCTGACCGCGCTGGAACACGTGCTGACCGCGCGGGAAGGAAAACTCGGCTTCAACGTGAAGGTGGTGCTGGAAACCAGCGAGGAACGCGGCTCGCTCGGCCTGCGCGATTTCGTCGCCGCCAATGCTTCCCTGCTGGCCGCCGACGTGCTGATCGCCAGCGACGGGCCGCGCGTGGCCTCGCATATCCCCACCATTTCCACCGGCACGCGCGGCAGCTTCCATTTCGATCTTGTCCTGAAACTGCGGCCCGGCGGCGTGCACTCGGGCAACTGGGGCGGCATGATCCCCGATCCGGCGATCGTGCTGGCACATGCCATCGCGGCCATCTGCGACCGGCACGGCAAGATCCTCGTACGGGGCTGGCTGCCGGACGGCGGCATTCCGGATGTCGTGCGCGCCACGCTGCAAGGGGCCGAAATGGCGAGCGAGGGCGAGGCGGCGACCATCGATCCGGACTGGGGCGAACCCGGGCTGACCGCGGCGGAAAAGATCTATGGCTGGACCAGCTTCATCGTGCTGGCGATGCTGTCGGGCCGGCCGGAGAACCCGGTGAACGCGGTGGCGCCGGACGCCTCGGCGCATTGCCAGATCCGCTACACGGTGGACGCCGACCCGACGCACTTCGAAGCGGCGTTGCGCGCCCATCTCGATGCCGCCGGCTTCCCCGAAATCGCCATCGAGCGGGCGGGCGTGCGCATGCCGGCCAGTCGCACCGACCCCAACGATCCCTGGGTCGGATTCGTCAAGGCCAGCATGGAGCGCTCGCTCGGGCGCGGCGTGCAGGTGATCCCCAATGCCGGCGGCGGGTTGCCGGGCGACGTGTTCGTGGACCACCTGCATGTGCCGCTGGTGTGGATTCCGCACAGCTACAACGGCTGCAAGCAGCACGGGCCGAACGAGCACCTTCTCATATCGCCGGCGCGCGAGGGACTGGCGGCCTATACCGGCATCTGGTGGGATTTGGGGGAGAAGAAATAGCCCGCGCTACACTCCCCCGGCGGCGGTGACGACGCCGAGCAGGGCGCCGGCGGCGCCGATCGCCGCCGCGCCCCAGGCCAGCC
>CAIMEK010000462.1 GCA_903839965.1 uncultured Acetobacteraceae bacterium
GCAAAGGGGCGGCCAGCGAGAGCACGATCAGCGCCACCGCCACCAGCAGCCCGCCGACGGCGAGCGTGTTGCCGCGGAAGTCGCACCACAGGCGCCAGCGCCGGCCCCAGGCCGCCTGCGCGCGCGAGGACGGGGTATCGCTCAGCAGCCAGTCGCGCCACGACAGCACGGGGGGGAGCACCGCGCTCATGAGGCCAGGGCTCCGCCCTGGACCCGGCAGGGGCCGTGAGGCCCCTGCACCCCGTTCATTTGGGGCCTTCGGCCCTTGGGGGGAGCGGGCCAGGATCGGGTTGGATGCATAAGGAAACTAACGCCTATCATCGTACCCGCGGGTCCATCAGCCGGTAGAGGATGTCGGCGAACAGGTTCAGCGCGAGATAGGTGATCCCCACCACCAGGGTTGCCCCGAGCACGGCGTTCATGTCGGCGTTCAGCAGCGATACAGTGAGGTACTGGCCGAGGCCGGGCCAGGAGAACACCGTTTCGGTGACCACCGCGCCCTCCAGCAGGCCCGCGTAGGTCAGCGCCAGCACGGTGACCAGCCGGACGGCGATGTTGCCGAAGGCGTGCCGCCAGATCACCCGTGCCGCCGACAGGCCTTTCGCCCGCGCGGTGATGATGAACTCGCCGGACAGCGCGTCGACGGTCAGCAGGTTGGTGATGGCGGGCACCGTGTCCTCGAAGATCACGTCCTGCCGGCCCGGCCCGGGGGCGATGCCCAGCGCGGCGTAGAAGATCAGCAGGGTCAGCAGCGCAAGGACAAAAATCGGCACCGAGTGGCCGGCCAGGCAGATCACCCGGATGGTGTGGTCGATCCGGGTGCCCTGCTTCACTGCCGCCAGCACGCCCAGCGGCACGCCGATGGCCACCGCGATCAGGATGGCGACGCTGGCGAGTTCCAGCGTGGCGGGGAAGAAGCGGGCGATGTCCTCGGCGACCGTGTGCGAGGTCATCACGGAGCGGCCGAGGTCGCCGTGCAGCAGCTTGACGAGGTAGATGAAGAACTGCACGGGCAGCGGCCGGTCCAGCCCGAGGGCGAGCCGCGTCTGCTCCACCACGTCCTGCGGCGCGCGGTCGCCGACGATGGCGATCACCGGGTCGATCGGCATGACCCGGCCGATGAGGAAGGTCACCAGCACCAGGCCGAACAGGGTGATGGGAACGCTGGCGAGGGTGCCCGCCAGCGCCCGGGTGCGACGCGTCACGCCTTGTTGGCGGTGGCGTAGTCGATTCGACCGGACATCGGCGGCAGCTCGAAGCCGGTCACGGCCTTGCGGATGGCGGCCACGTCCTTGCTTTGCAGCATGAGGGCGAACGGGCTGCGCTGCTGACCGTCACGTTGCATCTTCTCATACTCGGCAATGCGTTTGGCGGTGTCGGTTTCGTGCGCGGCGGCAATGGCGCGGTTGGTCAGGTCGGTATCCTGCCAGGAACTGCGCCAGCACAGCGTCTTGTTGCGGGCGTTGTCCGAGTTGTCCGGATTCTCGTTGAAAGTTTCCGCGTTGGTGTGCGGATCGAAGTAGTCCGGCCCCCAGGCGAGCAGCGCGAGCTGGTGCTGGCGGGCACGGGTGCGGGTGACGACCTGCCGGCTGTCGCCGGCCACCAGCGTCACCTTGATGCCGATGTCGGCCAGGTTGGACTGGACGGCCTGGGCGATGTCGGCGTTCGGCTGGATCGAGGCGTGGTCGAGGGTGGTTTCGAAGCCGCCGGGCAGGCCGGCGCGGGCGAGCAGGTCCTTGGCGCGGGCAACGTCGCGGTGGAACGGGTTGTCCTTCAGCGCGGCCGGGAAGCCCTCGGGCAGGAAGCTCTGGTGCACCTGGTGGGTGAACGGCGTGATGTGCTGCTGGATGCCCTGGTAGTCGATCGCCCACTTGATCGCCTGGCGCACCTCGGGCTTGGCGAGTTCGGGATGGTTCTGGTTCATCACGACATACATCAAGGTTCCCAGCAGCGCGGTGGACACGCGCAGCTTGGGATCCTTCTGGACGGCGCGAAGCTGCTCGGCCTGCAGGTTGCGGGCGATGTCGATGTCGGCCCTTTGCAGTTCGAGCAGCTGCGCCGAGGGATCGGCGATGTGCTTGATGATGACTTGCCGCAGCCTGGCGCGTTGCTGGGCGTTCGGGTTGGCCTCGTAGCGCAGCGTCTCGCTGGCCTTCCAGTCGCGCAGCACGAACGGGCCGCTGCCGGCGCTGTGGGTTTTCAGCCAAAGGTTGCCGAAATCGTCGGCCTGCGCATGGGCCAGCGCCTCGGCGCGCTCCACCACGCTGCCGACATTGGCGGTGAGGCAATACAGCAGCAGGGTCGGCGCCACCTGTTCGCCGACGGTCAACACCAACGTGCGCGGGTCCTTTGCCACGATGCGCTGGTCGACGTTGTCGCGGGTGAAGCCGAACTGGTTGATGATGAAGGCGGGCGACTTGTTCAGCTTGATCGCGCGCTGCAGCGAGAACGCCGCGTCCTCGGCGGTGAGCGGCTTGCCGGAGGCGAATTTCACGTCGCCGCGCAGGTGGAAGGTGAAGGTGACGCCGTCGGGGCCGATCTCCCACTTGTCCGCCAGTTCGCCCTTCAGGCGGTTGGGGTTGGCGGGATCGGCCATCAGCAGGCGATTGTAGCAATTGCTTATTGTTTCGCCGCCGATCACCTCGAAGGCTTCCCCGGGGTCGAGGGTGATGAGCGCATCGAGCTGCTGGCCGATGACCAGCATGGTCTTCGGCGCCTCGGCATGGGCGAGCGACAGCGGGGCGGCGGCGGTGGCCGCGGAGGCGGCCAGCAGGTGGCGGCGGGTCAGCATGGGGAGCTCCTTTCGCATTGCCCCCAGAATAGACCCCGGCCGACACGCCACAAGCCGCCATGTACGGCTAAGCGGCGGTCTCGATGTCTTCCAGGTTGAACTGCTGGGCTTCCTCGTCGAAGCTGAACAGCTCGGCGTAGCGGCCCCAGCCGATGATGGCGTGCAAGGTTTCCTCGGCGTAGTCGGGCGACATGTGGTCTTCCAGCTCGTCGCGGAAGCGCACCGCCGAGGCGCGGTGGTTCCAGCGCTCGTCGAGCGTGCGGCGAATCGCCGCGGCCAGCTTCACGTGCGCCAGCAGGGCGGCGGCGAACAGCTTCTTGCGGCCCTCGGTTTCGGCATGGACATACTGCCGGCCGGTCTCGGTCAGCCGGATGTCGCCCTCCTCCAGGTCGGCGAAGCGCAGCAGTTGCAGGGTTTCGCCGATCGGCAGCAGTTCGTCGGCTTCAAGTTGCAGCGAGGAGGCCAGCGCCGGCAGGTCGGCCCGGCCCTCGTAGGGCGGCCCGGCCAGCGCTTCCATCAGGCCGGCCAGCAGGTTGGACGAGACATGGTGCAACGGCGCGGCGAACGGCGCGTCGGCGGCGGCCACCGGGGTCGGCGGCGACACCGGCGTGCGCCGCGTCATCACCGCGTAGACGTCGTCCACCAGCTGGCGGAACGCCGGTTCCAGGCGGTTGCGCGGGTGCTGGAAGGGCACCCGGATTTCCTGCGCCACCCGGCCGGGATTGGAGGCAAACACCAGGATGCGGTCGCACATCAGCACCGCCTCCTCGATGTTGTGGGTGACCATCAGGATGGACTTGATCGGCAGGCGGCCGTCCGCCCACAGGTCGATCAGGTCGGTGCGCAGGGTTTCCGCGGTCAGCACGTCGAGCGCGCTGAACGGCTCGTCCATCAGCAGCAGGTCGGGGTGCACCACCAGCGCCCGTGCCAGGCCGACGCGCTGGCGCATGCCGCCGGACAATTCCTTCGGGTAGGCGGTGTCGTAGCCGCCGAGCCCGATCAGGTCGATCGCCTCCTCGGCGCGCGCGTCGCGCTCGGCGCGCGGCACGCCCTGCGCCTCCAGGCCGAGCTCGACATTCTCCTGCACGGTCAGCCAGGGGAAGAGGGCAAAACTCTGGAACACCATCGCCACGCCCGGCGCCGGGCCGCGCAGCGGGGCGCCGCGCCAGATCACCTCGCCGGCGGTGGGCGCCAGCAGGCCCGCGACGATGCGCAGCAGGGTGGACTTGCCGGAGCCGGAACGGCCGAGCAGGCCGACGATCTCGCCGCTCTGCAGGGTGAGGTCCACGCCCTCCAGCACCACCAGGTCGGCGCTGCTGTCCTTGTGGTAGGCCTGCCGGCAGGCCTTCACCTGCAGCAGCGGCGTGGTGGGGCTGGCGTCCATCCGGCTTCCCTTATCCCAGGTTGGTGCGGCGGCTGGCGTAGGCATAGAGCGGCCGCCACAGCAGCCGGTTGAACACCACCACGAACAGCGACATCACCACCACGCCCAGCACGATGCGGTGGAAGTCGCCGGCGTCGGTGGCCCGGGCGATGTAGGCGCCCAGCCCATGCGCCGCCAACCTGGTGTCGCCCCAGGATGCCACTTCCGCGACGATGGCGGCGTTCCAGGAGCCTCCCGAGGCGGTGATGGCGCCGGTGACGTAGTAGGGCAGGATGCCGGGCAGGATCACCCGGCGCCACCACAACAGGCCGCCGACGCGGAAATTCGCCGCCACTTCCTGCAGGTCGCCGGGAAAGGCGGAGGCGCCGGCGATGACGTTGAACAGGATGTACCACTGCGTGCCCAGCACCATCAGCGGGGTGAGAAAGACGTCCTGGTTCAGCCCGAACCGCACGATCAGCACGACGAAGGGCGGAAACAGCAGGTTGGCTGGGAAGGCGGCGAGGAACTGCGCCAGCGGCTGCACCCGCCGCGCCCAGGCCGGGCGCAGGCCGAGCCAGACGCCGACCGGCACCCAGATCAGCGAGGCCAGCACCATCAGCACCGTCACCCGCAGCAGCGTCAGGCAGCCCAGCAGCAGCGTCTCGCCCAGGTCGCTCCAGGCCAGCGTGTCGGCGACGTAGCCGACCACCTTCCGCAGCGCCGCGGCGACCACGACGGCCACCGCCACGGCGAACGCCACGTCGGCCAGGCGCGACACGGCGCGCCGGTGCCGCGCCGTCGCGGCCGGCCGGCCCAGGCGCAGGCTGGTGAGCGCCCGGAAAGCCGCCCCGACCGCCTCGCCGACCACCCGCAGCACATGGGTGCGCCGCAGCAGCGCCAGCACCCAGGGGTCCTCGGCAGTGGCGGAGGCGGTGGTTTCGAAGCGGAACCGCGCCGACCAGGCGACCAGCGGGCGGAACAGCAACTGGTCGTAGGCCAGGATCACCAGCAGCATGGCGCCGATCGCCCAGAACACCGCGCCGATGTCCTGTTTCTGCAGCGCCGCCGCCACGTAGGAGCCAATGCCCGGAAGCTGCCAGTTGTTGTCGCCCAGCGTGATCGCTTCGGAGGCGACCACGAAGAACCAGCCGCCGGACATCGACAGCATGGTGTTCCACACCAGCCCCGGCATGGCGAACGGCACTTCCAGCCGCCAGAAGCGCTGCCAGGAGGTCAGGCGGTAGAGCCGGGTCGCCTCGTCCAGGTCGGCGGGGATGGTGCTGAGCGACTGGTAGAAGCTGAACGCCATGTTCCAGGCCTGGCTGGTGAAAATGGCGAAGATCGCCGCCAGCTCCAGCCCGGCCACCCGGCCGGGGAACAGGCGCATGAAGAAGGCCACGGTGAACGACAGGAAGCCCAGGATCGGCACCGACTGCAGGATGTCGAGCACCGGCACCATGATCAGCCCGGCGCGGCGGCTCTTGGCCGCCAGGGGCGCGTAGGTGAAGGTGAACAGCAGCGAGGCGAACAGGGCCGCGAACATGCGCAGCGTGGTCCGCAGCGCGTAGTCGGGCAGCCGCCAGGGATCGAGCACGATGGGCGCCGCTTCCAGCACGCCCAGCGGCACCAGCGTGCTGCGCGCCGCATTGGCGATCGCCACCAGCGCGCCGACGACGCAGCAGAGCGCGGCGATATCCCAGATGTTCGGCAGGCGACGGCCGGAGAGCGCGGCCGGATGGGCGGTGCTTGGCATCGGCGCGTCCACGGGGCTTGGCGGAGGGAAAGCGGGTGTTAGCCCAGGCGATCGGCCTCCGCCACCCGGGCGGCGATGTCAGTTCAGTGACCGGCGCTGGCGTCAGGACGCGGCGTCGCCGCGGTGGCCGAGCCCGGTCGAGCCGAAACCACCCGGACCACGAGCAGTCTCGACGGAAAAGCTTTCGACGATCCTGAGCGCCGGGCGGAGGATCGGCACGAACAGCAGTTGGGCGAACCGCTCGCCGGCCTGCAACACGATCGGCTCGCTACCCGATGGGCTGCGATTCCAGGCGCTTACCAGGATCGGTCCGGTATAATCGGGGTCGATCAGCCCGACCAGGTTGCCCAGCACGAGACCCTTGCGGTGGCCCAGCCCGGACCGCGGCAACACCAGCCCGGCGATGGCGGGGTCGGCGATGTGAACGGCAAGGCCGGACGACACCAGCACAGGGGCCGCGCCGGGCGCCAGCACGAGGGGGGCGTCCAGGCAGGCGTGCAGGTCGATCGCCGCAGCCATGTCGCTTTGGTAGCGCGGCAAGCCCCATTCGTGCAGGCGCGAGTCGAGAATGCGGATTTCCATGGTCGGGGCGGGGGGGGCGGACATGCGGGCTCCGGGACTGGGGGACGGCAGGGTAAACCCATGGGGAAAGCGCCGGAACCGGGCAATTCAGGGCATATTCACGTGTTTGGACGCAATTGGCCGGCGATCTCAACCAGCGGATCGTTGACGCGAGGCCCCGCGGGCCGCAACAACGTGCGCACGAAAGGCAATCCGCTGTCCCATACCCCCCAAGCGATCGATCGGACCGTGCCGCATGAAGGATGAAAATGGCCACGTGACTGTCACGCCCCTCGTCCAGGAGGGAGTGGAAGCGTTGCGCGCCGCGATCCTGCAGAAACTGGCCTACCAGGTGGGCAAGCGCCGGCTGACGGCGACGCCGAGCGACTGGTTCCGGGCCACCGCCCTGGCGGTGCGCGATCGCATGGTGGACGGCTGGATGGCCGGCATCGAGCAGGCCTACCGGGGCCAGGAGCGGCGCGTCTACTACCTGTCGCTGGAATTCCTGGTCGGGCGGCTGCTGTTCGACAACCTCGGCGCCCTGGGGTTGACCGAACAGGTACGCGAGGCGCTGGCCGGGCTGGACATCGACCTCGACCGCCTGGCCCAGGTGGAACCCGACGCCGCGCTGGGCAATGGTGGCCTGGGCCGGTTGGCGGCCTGCTACATGGAGAGCATGGCCTCGCTGGGCATTCCCGCGCATGGCTACGGCATCCGCTACGACCACGGCCTGTTCCGCCAGGTCATCGTCAACGGCTGGCAGCACGAATACCCCGAGGAATGGCTGGCGGCCGGCAACCCCTGGGAGTTCCGCCGCCCCGAAGTGGTCTACGACATCGGCTTCGGCGGCACGGTCGAGGCGGTGGCGGTGTCCGGCCATATGGTGCGGCAGGTCTGGCGCCCGGCCGAGAAGGTCGAGGCGGTGGCCTTCGACACGCCCGTGGTGGGCTGGCGCGGTCGGCGGGTGAACACGCTGCGCCTGTGGTCGGCGCGCCCGGCGGACCCAATGCGCCTGGATACCTTCAACCTCGGCGACCACACCGGCGCGCTGAGCGAGCAGATCCGCGCCGAGGCGATTTCCAAGGTGCTCTACCCGAGCGACGAGACCCCGGCCGGCCTGGAGCTGCGCCTGCGCCAGGAATACCTGTTCACCGCGGCCTCGCTGCTCGACCTGGTGCGGCGGCACGTGCAGTCCGGCAACCCGATCCGCTCGCTGGCCGACAAGGTGGCGATCCAGCTCAACGACACGCATCCGGCCATCGCCATCGCCGAGATGATGCGCATCCTGGTCGACCTGCACGACATGCCCTGGGAGGAGGCCTGGGTGATCACCCAGGCCACGTTCTCCTATACCAACCACACGCTGCTGCCCGAGGCGCTGGAAAGCTGGCCGGCCGCCCTGATGGAGCGGATGCTGCCGCGCCACATGCAGATCATCTACCTGATCAACGCCCTGCACCTGGGCAACGCACGCCAGCTTCGTCCCGGCGACGAGGGGCTGCTGGCGCGGGTGTCGCTGATCGAGGAGCGGCAGGAACGCCGGGTCCGCATGGGGCACCTGGCGTTCGTCGGGTCGCACAAGGTGAACGGCGTTTCGGCGCTGCACACCAACCTGTTGCGCGAAACCGTCTTCAAGGACCTGGACGGGCTGCTGCCGGGTCGCATCGTCAACAAAACCAACGGCATCACCTTCCGCCGCTGGCTGTACCAGGCCAATCGCGGCCTGACCGGGCTGCTGGTGCGCGCAATCGGGCCGGAGGTGCTCGACCACGCCGAGGTGCTGCAGCGGGCCGAACCGCTGGCCGAGGACGCTGCCTTCCGCCAGGAGTTCGCGGCGGTGCGACGGGCCAACAAGATCGCGCTGGGGGCGTTGATCCGCGACCGGCTGGAAATCCGGGTCGACCCCGACGCCATCTTCGACGTGCAGATCAAGCGCATCCATGAATACAAGCGCCAGCTGCTCAACATCCTCGACACCATCGCGCTGTACAACTCGATGCGTGCCCAGCCGATGCGGGACTGGGAGCCGCGGGTGAAGATCCTGGCCGGCAAGGCGGCGGCGAGCTACCACCGCGCCAAGCTCATCATCAAGCTGGCGCACGACGTGGCGCGGGTGGTCAACAGCGACCCGACCCTGCGCGAGCGGCTGAAGGTGGCGTTCCTGCCCAATTACGGCGTCAGCCTGGCCGAGGCGATCATTCCGGCCGCCGACCTGTCCGAGCAGATCTCCACCGCCGGCATGGAAGCGTCCGGCACCGGCAACATGAAGCTGGCGCTGAACGGGGCGCTGACCATCGCCACGCTGGACGGCGCCAATGTCGAGCTGCGCGAACGCGTCGGCGCGGACAACATCTTCATCTTCGGCCTGACCAGCGAGGAGGTGGAAGCGCGGCGGCGCGAGGACCCCTCGGGCACGCCGGCGATCGCCGCATCGCCGCGCCTGGCCGAAGTGCTGGGGCAACTGGAATCGGGCCTGTTCTCGCCCGATGACCGCGGCCGCTATCGTGATCTCGTCGGCGCGTTGCGCTACCATGATCATTTCATGGTCTGCGCCGACTTCGAATCGTATTGTCGCACGCAGAGCGCCGTGCGCGAGCTGTGGCGCGACCAGGATGCGTGGTGGCGGATGGCGGTGCTGAACGTCGCGCGGGTCGGCTGGTTTTCCGCCGATCGGGCGATCCGCGAATACGCCGACGACATTTGGTGCGTGCCGGTGCGGCCGGATTGAAAGGGATGAGCGCCATGGCATCGTTCAAGCTCACCGTGGACGATATCGCGGCGCTGCTGCAGGCCCGGCACCCCGATCCGTTCGGCGTGCTGGGGCCGCATTTGTCCGGCTCGGGCTTCGTGCTGCGCGCCCTGCTGGTGGGCGCGGAACGCGCCGAGCTGCAGACGCCCGCCGGCCCCGTGGCATTGCGCCGGATCGATCCGGCCGGCCTGTTCGAGGCCACCCTGCCCGGCGAACCGCCGGCGCCCGGTTACCTGCTGCACGCAGCCAACGCCACGGCAAGCTGGGACGTGGTGGACCCCTACGCCTTCGCACCGGTGCTGGGCGCGCTCGACGACCACCTGCTGGTGGAGGGAACCCATCGCCGGTTGTATCGGCGGCTGGGCGCGCACGTGCTGCGCCACCAGGGCGTCGACGGCGTGCACTTCGCCGTCTGGGCGCCGAATGCGCAGGCGGTGTCGGTGGTCGGCGACTTCAACTACTGGGATGGCCGCCACCACCAGATGCGCAAGCGCATCGACAGCGGCCTGTGGGAGATTTTCCTGCCCGGGCTGGGCGAAGGCGTGGCCTACAAGTATCGCGTCCGCGGGCCCAATGGCTTCGATCAGCCGCTGAAGGCCGATCCCTACGGCTTTGCCGCCGAGCTGCGGCCGGCGACCGCCTCGGTGGTGGCGCGTCTCGATACGTTCGCGTGGACCGATGCGGCGTGGATGGGGGCGCGGGCCGCCATCGATATGCGCCGGGCGCCGATTTCCGCCTACGAGGTCCATCTCGGCTCCTGGCGGCGCACGCCCGAGGGCGGCTTCCTGGACTGGGACACGCTGGCGGCCACGCTGGTGCCGTATGCCGCTGGGCTCGGCTTCACCCACCTGGAATTGCTGCCCGTCACCGAGCATCCGCTGGACGCCTCATGGGGCTACCAGCCCGTTGGCATGTTCGCGCCGACCCGCCGCTTCGGCGCGCCCGAAGGTTTCGCCCGCTTCGTCAATTGCGCCCATGCGGCCGGGCTCGGGGTGATCCTGGACTGGGTGCCGGCGCATTTTCCCACCGATGCGCACGGGCTGGGCCATTTCGACGGCACGCCGCTCTACGAATGCGCCGACCCGCGCCGCGGCATGCATATGGAGTGGGGCACCGCCGTCTACGACTACGGCCGGCGCGAGGTGAGCGCCTATCTGATCGCCAATGCGCTCTATTGGCTCGAGTGCTTCCATATCGATGCGCTGCGCGTCGACGCGGTGGCCTCCATGCTCTACCTCGACTATGCGCGCCAGCCCGGCGAGTGGCTGCCCAACCCGGATGGGTCGAACGACAACCGCGACGCGGTGAAGTTCCTCCAGCACATGAACGAAACCGTCTACACCGAGCATCCCGGCGCCTTCACGGTGGCCGAGGAGTCCACGTCCTGGGCCGGGGTGACCCTGCCGCCGCATGCCGGCGGGCTCGGGTTCGGGCTGAAATGGAACATGGGCTGGATGCACGACACGCTCGACTACATGACGAAGGATCCGGCCTACCGCCCCTGGCACCACGACCGCATCACCTTCGGCCTGCTCTATGCCCATGCCGAGAACTTCGTGTTGCCGCTGTCGCACGACGAGGTGGTGCACGGGAAACGTTCCATCATCGGCCGGATGCCCGGCGACGAGTGGCAGCGCTTCGCCAATCTGCGGGCGTATTACGGCCTGATGTGGGGCTACCCCGGCAAAAAGCTGCTGTTCATGGGCCAGGAGTTCGGCCAGACCAGCGAGTGGAATTTCGCCGGCGAACTGGATTGGTACCTGCTCCAATACGGCTTCCACCGTGGCACGCAGGGGCTTATCGGCGACCTCAACCGGCTGTATCGTGAGCTGCCCGCGCTGCATGGGCGCGACTGTGAACCGGAGGGATTCCGCTGGCTGGTGGTGGACGACGCGGCGCAATCCGTATTCGCCTGGTTGCGGTTGGCGCCAGGCGAAGCGCCGGTCGTATGCGTCGTCAATTTCACCCCGGTGCCGCGGTCGAACTACCGCATCGGCCTGCCGCGCGCCGGGCGCTGGACGGAAATCCTGAATACCGATGCGACCGCGTATGGCGGTTCGGGCCTGGGCAATGCGGGCGCGATCATCGCCGACCCGGTGGGTGCGCACGGGCAGCCCGCATCGGCAGCGTTGCTGTTGCCGCCGCTGGCGGCGGTGTGGTTCGTGCCGGCGACCGAGGCGGGCACAGAGCCGCCTTGAGCATGCCGGAAGGGAGGGGACAGCCATGAGTGAACCGAACCCACGCCGCGCCAGCAGCGCCCCGCTCGCGCGTTCCGCCATGGCCTACGTGCTGGCCGGCGGACGCGGCAGCCGGCTGCAGGAACTCACCGCCCGGCGGGCCAAGCCGGCGGTGTATTTCGGCGGCAAGTCGCGCATCATCGATTTCGCCCTGTCGAACGCGGTCAACTCGGGCATCCGCCGCATCGGCGTCGCCACCCAGTACAAGGCGCACAGCCTGATCCGCCACATGCAACTGGGCTGGAACTTCCTCCGCCCGGAGCGCAACGAGAGCTTCGACATCCTGCCCGCCAGCCAGCGCATGGACGACGAGGCCTGGTATGCCGGCACGGCGGACGCGGTCTACCAGAACATCGACATCATCGAGCCCCTGAGCACCGAGTACATCGTCGTGCTCGCCGGCGATCACATCTACAAAATGGACTACGAGCTGATGCTGCAACAGCACGTCGAGCAATGCGCCGACGTGACGGTGGGCTGCATCGAGGTGCCGCGCGCGCAGGCCAAAGGCTTCGGCGTGATGCATGTCGACGAAAACGACCGCATCACCGCCTTCGTCGAGAAGCCGGCCGATCCGCCGCCGATACCGGGCAACCCCGCGCAGGCGCTCGCCAGCATGGGCATCTACGTGTTCGGCGCGCGCTTCCTGATCGACCAGCTCCGCCGCGACGCCCAGGACAAGGAGTCCAGCCGCGACTTCGGCAAGGACATCATTCCGTACCTGGTCAAGCACGGCAAGGCGGTGGCGCACCGCTTCTCCCGCTCCTGCGTGCGGTCGGGCCGGGAATCCGAAGCCTACTGGCGCGACGTCGGCACGCTCGATGCGTACTGGGAATCCAACATCGACCTCACGGCCATCGTGCCGGCGCTCGACATATTCGATCGCAACTGGCCGATCTGGACTTATGGCGAGATCACCTCGCCGGCCAAGTTCGTGCACGACCAGGACGGGCGGCGCGGCTCAGCGGTGTCGTCGCTGGTCGCCGGCGGCTGCATCATTTCCGGCGCCTCGCTGAACCGCACGCTGATATCCAAGGGCGTGCACGTGCACTCCTATGCGCAGGTGGACAACTCGGTGATCCTGCCGGAGGTCGATATCGGCCGGCACGCGCGGCTGCGGAACGTCATCGTGGACCATAGCGTGCAGATCCCGCCCGGGCTGGTGGTGGGCGAGGACCCGGAGGCCGATGCGCGGACGTTCCGGCGCACCGACAAGGGCATCGTCCTGATCACCCAGCCGATGATCGACGGCCTGTGCGGGTGAAGACGCTCAACGTTCTTTCGGTCGCCTCCGAGCTGTACCCCCTGGTCAAAACCGGCGGCCTTGCCGACGTGGTGGCCGCGCTGCCGGCGGCGCTGGCCGGGCAGGACGTGCGGGTGTGCACCTTGCTGCCGGGCTACCGCGCCGTGCTGGCGGCCCTGCAGGACGGGGCGGAAGTGAGTGGCTTCGACGACCTGTACGGCGGGCCGGCGCGGCTGCTGCGCGGGCGGGCCGCCGGGCTCGACGTCATGGTGCTGGATGCGCCGCATCTGTTCCTGCGGGCGGGCGGACCCTATCAGGACCCGAGCGGCCAGGACTGGCCCGACAATGCCTGGCGCTTCGCCGCCCTGGCGCGCGCCGGCGCGGAGGTGGCGTGCGGGCGCGCCGGCGCCTTCGTGCCCGACCTGGTGCATGCGCATGAATGGCAGACCGGGTTGTTGCCCGCCTACCTGCACTATGAAGGCGGCCCGCCCTCGGTGATGACCATCCACAACCTCGCCTTCCAGGGGCGTTTCCCGGCCGCGGTGTTCGACACGCTCGGCCTGCCGCCGGCGGCCTGGAGCATCAACGGGGTCGAATACTTCGGCGGCGTCGGCTACCTGAAGGCCGGCGTCGCGCTCGCCGATGCGGTCACCACGGTGTCGCCCAGCTATGCCGCCGAGATCCGGACCCCGGAAGGCGGCATGGGGTTCGATGGATTGCTGCGCCTGCGCGGAGCGGAGCTGTTCGGCATCCTGAACGGCATCGACACCACGGTGTGGGACCCGGCGACGGACAGCCTGTTGCCGTCGCCCTACAGCGCCGCCAGTCCGGCCGGGCGGGTCGCCAACAAGGCGGCGCTGCAGGCGCGGCTGGGGTTGGACGTGCGCCCCGACGCGTTGCTGTTCGGCGTGGTGAGCCGGCTCACCTGGCAGAAAGGGCTCGACCTGCTGCTGGCGGCGCTGCCGGCGCTGCTCGGCGGCGATGCGCAACTGGCCCTGCTCGGCACCGGCGAGCGCGCGCTGGAAGCGGGGTTCACCGCCGCCGCCCGGATGAATCCGGGCCGGGTGGGTTGCCTGATCGGCTACGACGAGGGGCTTGCCCATCTGATCCAGGGCGGCGCGGATGCGCTGGTGGTGCCCTCGCGCTTCGAGCCCTGCGGCCTCACCCAGCTCTGCGCGCTGCGCTACGGCGCGTTGCCGGTGGTGGCGCGGGTCGGCGGCCTGGCGGATACCATCGTGGATGCCAACGAAATGGCGGTGGCGTCGGGGGTGGGTACCGGCGTGATGTTCGCGCCGGTGACGCGCGACATGCTGGAAGCGGCGCTGCTGCGCACGGCGGGGCTGTGGCGCGAACCCGAGCTGTGGCGCCGGCTGCAGCGCAACGCCATGCGCACCGAGGTCTCCTGGAAGCGTCCCGCGGCGCACTATGCGGCGCTGTACCGCGACGTGCTGGCGAGCCGCGCCGCGTGATCGGGGTCGGCCGGCCCGAGCCGCTGGGCGTGACGGCGGCCGAAGGCGGCGTGAACGTCGCTGTCTTCTCCAACCATGCCGAGGCGATCGAGATCTGCCTGTTCGATGCCGCGGGCGTCGAGGAACGGGTGCGGGCGACGTTGCCGGGCCGTACCGGGCCGGTGTTCCACGGCCACCTGCCGGGGGTGCCGCCGGGCACGCGCTACGGCCTGCGGGCGCAGGGGCCCTGGCTTCCCGCCGAGGGGCATCGGTTCAATCCGGCCAAACTGCTGCTCGACCCGTTCGCCGCCGCCATCGACCGCCCGTTCCGGCTTGCCCCGGCGCTGTTCGATCCGCCGGAGGCGACACGGCCCAACCCCGCCGACAGCGCCGCGGCGATGCCGAAGGGCATCGTGCTGGCCGCGGCCGAACCGGCGCCCGCGCCGCCGCCGTTCGAGTGGGACCGCCAGGTGATCTACGAGCTGCACGTGCGCGGCTTCACCATGCGCCATCCCGGCATTCCGCCCGAACTGCGCGGCACCTTCGCAGGGCTGGCCCATCCGGCGGCGATCGCCCATCTGCGGGCGCTCGGCGTCACCGCCGTCGAGCTGATGCCGTGCGCCGCCTGGATCGACGAACGCCATTTGCCGCCGCTCGGGCTCACGAATTACTGGGGCTACAACCCGGTGGCGCTGTGCGCCCCGGACCCGCGCCTCGCGCCCGGCGGCTGGGAAGAGGTCCGCGCTGCGGCGGCGGCGCTGCGTGAACAAAACATCGCCGTGTTGCTGGACGTGGTGCTGAACCATACCGGCGAAGGCGACGCGCACGGCCCCACGCTGTCGCTGCGCGGCCTCGACCACGCGACCTACTACCGCCTGGATCCCGCTGACCCGGAACGCTGCGTCGACGACACGGGCTGCGGCAACACCTGTGCGCTGGATCGCCCGCCGATGCTGGGTCTGGCGATGGCGGCGCTGCGGACCTGGGCGGAACGCGCCGGCGTGGACGGCTTCCGCCTCGACCTCGCCACCACGCTGGGGCGGCGCGCCGAGGGGTTCGACCCGGCCGCGCCGCTGCTGGCCGCCATGCAGCAGGACCCGGTGCTGTGCGGGCGCCCCATCATCGCCGAGCCCTGGGACATCGGCCTCGGCGGGTATCGCCTCGGCGCGTTCCCGGCGGGCTGGGGCGAATGGAACGACCGCTATCGCGACGCCGTGCGCCGGTTCTGGCGCGGCGATGGCGGGGGGCTGGGCGAACTGGCGACCCGGCTGGCCGGCAGCGCGGATGTGTTCGCGCCGCCGCGGCCGGTTTCGCGCAGCGTCAATTTCATCACCGCGCACGATGGATTTGCCCTCGCCGACCTGGTCGCCTTCACCACCAAGCGCAATGCCGCGAACGGCGAGTCCAACCGCGACGGCACCGACAACAATTTTTCCTGGAACAACGGCGTCGAAGGGGAGGGCGACGATGCGGGCGTGCGCGCGGCGCGGGGGCGCGACGTGCGGGCGCTGCTGGCCACGCTGCTGGCCTCGCGCGGCACGCCGATGCTGTCGATGGGCGACGAGGCCGGGCGCACGCAACACGGCAACAACAACGCCTATGCCCAGGACAACGCGATTTCCTGGTTCGACTGGCAGGCGCTGGACGCCGGGCTGCTCGCCTTCACCGCCGCGCTGATCGGGGCGCGGCGCGCGTGCCCGGCGCTGCGCGGTCCGCGGGCGCTCGGTGGGACGGCGGTGGACGAAAGCGGCGTGCCGGACGTGGCCTGGTACGACGCCGACGGCGCGGCGATGACGCCGGATCGCTGGGACGATCCTGTGTCGCGCACGCTGGTGGCCGCCCTTTACGCGCCCGCAAGCGAGACGGAGCCGGCGGACCGCGTGCTGGTGGTGCTGCATGGCGCCACCGCGCCGGTGGAGGTGC
>CAIMEK010000463.1 GCA_903839965.1 uncultured Acetobacteraceae bacterium
AACCGAAGATGTCTGATGCATCTTCGCGATGAATCGTACCCCGCCGAGCCGCGTCAAAGCCTATTTTAGTGCCTATGGGGCAAAGCCCTGGCCTTCCTAACTCCCCCCCATATGCGTGGTGAAATGCTCTGCCACCGCTGTCCACACCAGGCGGCGGTGTTCGGGTTTGTTGAAGCCGTGGCCGGCCCAGGCGATGCGTTCGTAGCGCACCGGTTTCTGGTGGTCCTGCATGGCGCGGACGAACAGGTCGGACTCGTTCATCGGCACGCGGGGGTCGCGGTCGGCGTGCAGCACCAGCAGGGGGGCGCTGACGTTGGCGACGTGGCACAGGGGGGAGATGCGCTCGAACAGGGCGTCGTCGGTGCCCGGGAAGCCGTACTCGCGGGCGCGGTGGTCGCGCCGCCAGGGGCTGGTGTGCTGCAGCAGGGTGGCGAAGTGGGCGATGCCGTAGTAGTCGCAGCCGGCGCGCCAGAGTGTGGGCTGCAGGGTCAGCGCCGCCAGCACCGCCCAGCCGCCGTAGGACTGGCCCATGATGCCGATGCGCTGGGCATCGATTTCCGGGCGGGCGGCCAGCCAGGCGTGGCAGGCCTGCAGGTCGCGCAGGTAGTCCGGGCGTTTTTCAACCTCGTCCGATTCCATGTAGGCGCGGCCGTAGCCGGTGGAGCCCCGCATGTTGGGCATCAGCACGGCGAAGCCGTGGTCCAGCAGCATCTGGATGTCGGGGCGGACGTTGGCGCGGGTTTGCGCGGCGGGGCCGCCATGCACCCACACCACGGCCGGCCAGCCGCCGGCCGGGGCGGCGCCGCGCGGGATGGCGTAGAAGCCGGGGATGTGCTGGCCGTCGAAGCTGGTCCAGGCGACCAGTTCGGGGGCGATCAAGCCGGCCGGGTCGATGCCGGCTTCGCGTAGCGGGTCGGGCAGGCAGAGCGGGCGCACCGTGCCGGTGGCGGCATCGCAGGCCCAGATGCCGGCGGGCGCGGTCGGGCCGGTGACGCTGCAGGCGAGGGTGGCGTTGTCGGGCGCCCAGGCCAGGTCGGCAATGACGCCCGCGGGCAGGCCGCCGATTTCCGGGCGTTCGCCGCCGGACGGGCCGAGGCGCAGGCGGGAGTAGCCGCGGTCGTTCTCGACGGTGGCGAGCCGGGTGCCGTCGGGTGAGAGCGACCAGGCCTCCAGGTCGCGTCCCTCGGCCGCCGCAACCGGAGTGGCCGCGCCGGTGGTGGGGTCGATGCGGCAGAGGCGCATGAAATTGGCCCCGCCCGCGTCGGTCAGCGCCAGCAGGGCGGCACCGGTGCTTTCCCATCGCACGGACGCATAGCGGGTCGGCCCTGTGCGCGGTACTGCAACGACGGCGCCGGTGGCGAGATCGAGCAGGCAGAGGCGCTGGTCGATGGTCGAATAGTCCTCGTGCACGACCAGCGTGGCGCCGCCGGGGCGGGCCGTGGGGCTCCAGGACGGAGCGGTAAGGATCTGGGTGCCTTCGAACACGCGGCGTCGCTGGCCGGTCGCCAGCTCCATGACGATGATGTCGAACACCCGCCCGTCGCGGTCGTTGGCGGCGAAGGCGATGGCGGTGCCGTCGGGCGCCCAGCAGCCGAATTCGTGGATGACCTCGGGCGCGTCGGTGAGTTTGCGGACGTTGCCGTCGGCCTCGCGCAGCCACAATTGGTGGCGCTCGTCGCCGCCGGCGTCGACCGCCCAGAGCAGGCGTTCGTCGGTCGGGCAGCGGCTCAGCTTCCAGGTTTTCTCGCCGTGGTCGGTGATCGGGCGGGCGTTGGCGCCGTCGCGGTCCATTGCCCAGACCTGCGGCAGCCCGGCGTCGCGCAGGTGCCAGATGGTGGCGCCGTCGCGGGAAAATACAGGCGTGGTGGCCGCGCCGATGTTGACCCATGCTTCCGGCGGATGGCTCATGCGAGTACCTGTCCTTGCTCAAAGGCACTGAGCATGGTCCTCCAACCCGGGAGGTGCAATCCGCCGCCGCGCCGCCCGCAGGCTTGCAGCGGCCGCCGGATCATGCCTCCCTCGGGTCTTAGGGGTCCCGAAATCGTCGCGTCGGTAGAATATTGGGCCGGGGGGATTGGGCCCAGGACAAGGGTCGTAACTGGAGAAGCCGGATGCAGTTGTCTGCCCCCGAAACCGATGAGCGCCCCACTTGGCGTGAGCCCGCCTACACGTTGCTTTCCAACCGCGTCGACGCGCCGCCGCCGATACCTGGCTATCTGAGCAAGTACTACTGGTGCTTCTACGTGCACCCGCGGGCGGTCTGGCTGTTCGAGCGCCCGTGGCTGGTGAACCTGATCCTGTGGGGCAAGTACCTCACCATGCGCGACGCGGCGGTGAGCGAGATGGGGCCGTCGCTGCCGGGCTGCACGCTGCAGGTGGCCTGCGTCTATGGCGACCTGACGACGCGCCTGGCCGCACGGGTGCCGCCGGGCTCCGAGCTCGACGTGGTGGACGTGCTGCCGGCGCAACTGAACAACCTGCGCAGCAAGCTGCCGCAGGCCGCGCCGGTACGACTGCTGCGCATGGACAGCGCCATGCTGCACATCCCCGATGCCCGCTACGACCGCGTGCTGCTGTTCTTCCTGCTGCACGAAATGCCGCAGCCCGTGCGCGAGGCGACGCTGCGCGAGGCGCTGCGGGTGGCCAAGCCGGGCGGCAAGCTGGTGATCATCGACTTCGCCAGGCCGTCGCCGTGGCATCCGTTGCGCTACATCTGGCACCCGGTGCTGCGGCTGCTGGAGCCGTTCGCGCGCGACCTGTGGACGCAGCCGGTGGAAACCTGGCTGCCGCCGTCGCACCGCAACCGCATCGTTTCGCGCACCGGCTATTTCGGCAACTTCTACCAGAAGCTGGTGATCGCCGTATAGTGAAGGCGAGGGCTTTGCCCTCGACCCGCAAAGGGCCAGGAGGCCCTTTGAACCCGATACCTAGGAAAACGGCCCGCAACAGGAGGATGACCATGCAGCGTCGCGCTTTCCTCACCGCCACCGCGGCGGCGCTAGCCGCGCCACGAATCGGCAACGCCCAGGCCGCGAAGCCGCTGCGCTTCGTGCCGGAAGCCGACCTGGCGCTGGTCGATCCGGTGGTCACCACGAGCTACCAGACCCGCGACCACGGCTTCATGATCTACGACACGCTGTACGGCCAGGACAACGAGTACCGCATCCGCCCGCAGATGGTGGAAGGCCACGTGGTCGAAAACGACGGCCGCACCTGGAAGCTGACGCTGCGCGAGGGGCTGAAGTTCCACGACGGCGAACGCGTGCTGGCGCGCGATGCGGTGGCCTCGGTGCAGCGCTGGGGCAAGCGCGACGCCTTCGGCCAGTCGCTGATGGCCGCGGTGGACGAGATCGGCGCGCCCGACGACCGCACCCTGGTATTCCGGTTGAAGGGGCCGTTCCCGCTGCTGGCGGACGCGCTCGGCCACTACTCGCCCAGCATGTGCCCGGTGATGCCGGCGCGCATCGCCGCCAAGGACCCGAGCCAGCCGGTGAGCGACGTGATCGGCAGCGGACCGTTCCGCTTCAAGTCCGACGAGCGGGTGGCGGGTTCGCTGGTGGTCTATGAGAAGTTCGCCGACTACGTGCCGCGCAACGAGCCGTCCAACCGCACCGCCGGCGGCAAGGTGGTGCATATCGATCGCGTCGAGTGGCGGGTGATCCCCGACGTCGCCACGGTCGCCAATGCGCTGGTGAACGGAGAGATCGATTGGGTGGCGGTGCCGACCACCGACCTGCTGCCGATGCTGAAGAAGTCGCCCGCGATCGCCACGCCGGTGCTGGTGCCGACCGGGCTGATCGCCACCATGCGCTTCAACCAGATGCAGAAGCCGTTCGACAACCCGGCGATCCGCCGCGCCATCGTGCATGCGGTGCAGCAGTCCGACTACATGCAGGCCGTGCAGGGCGAGGACCGCTCCGGCTGGCAGGACGGGGTGGGGTATTTCTGCCCGGGCACGCCGATGGCGAGCCCCGCCGGCATGGAGAACCTGACCGCTCCGCGCAACCTGGAAGCGGTGAAGAAGGAGCTGGCGGCGGCCGGCTACAAGGGTGAGCGGGTGGTGCTGCTGATGCCCATGGACATCCCGAGCACCAAGGCGCTGGCCGAGGTGACCGCCGACATGCTGACCAAGATCGGCATCAACCTGGACGCCCAGGCGGTGGACTGGGCCACCCTGGTGCAGCGGCGCGTGAAGATGGACCCGGTGGAGCAGGGCGGCTGGAGCATTTTCCAGACCTCCTGGGGCGGCGTGGACCAGTTCAATCCGGCGGTGCACGTGTTCCTGCGCGGCAACGGCAAGGATGGGCTGTTCGGCTGGCCGGCCAGCCCGCGCATCGAGGAACTGCGGGCGGCCTGGTTCAAGGCGCCCGACGTGGCGGCGCAGAAGACCGTCTGCGAGCAGTTGCAACTGCAGGCGTTCCAGGACGTGCCGTACATCCCGCTCGGCCAGGTGCTCGGGCCGACCGCATATCGGGCGGAACTGAAAGGCGTGCTGACCGGGCTGCCGCTGTTCTGGAATATTACCCGGGGTTAGCTCTCGTCCCGGGGCAATGGCGCCGGCGCGGCCTCCCCGCGCCGGCGCTCGCTGCCGGCCATGGCGAGCCCGCTGACGGCGATGACGGCCACGCCGAGCAGCGTCCAGCTGTCCGGCCACGCGCCAAACACCAGCCAGCCCGCCGCCGTCGACCAGATCAGCTGCAGGTAGGAGAACGGCGCCAGCAGCGAGGCGGCGGCATGGCGGTAGGCCAGGATGACGAGGTACTGGCCGGTGGAAGCGATCGTCCCCAGCAGCAAGGCCAGCGTCAGCTCGATCGGGCTCGGCCATACCGCCTGGGTCGGCAGCAACACCGTGAGCACGACCAGCCCCGTCGCCGCCGACCACAGCAGCGTGGTGCTGGCGCGGTCGCTGCCGGCGATCTTGCGGCTCAGCACGGCGGCGATCGCCCAACTCAGCGAGGACCCCACGACGAGCAGCGCCGCCGGCTGGAACGCCACCGCGCCGGGCCGCGCGACCATCGACACGCCGACCAGCCCCGCCACCACGGCGGCCCAGCGCCGCGGCCCCACCTGCTCGCCCAGCATGGGGATCGACAGGATGGTGATGAGCAGCGGCGACATGAAGCTGAGCGCGGCCGTTTCGGCCATGGGCATGCGCTGCAACGCCGCCATGAACAGGATCGCCGTGGCGACCAGCGCCAGCCCGCGCAGCACCTGCAGCAGCGGCCGCCGGACCCGCAGGTGCGCGACCCCGGAGCGCGACGCCATCAACACTCCCAGCCCGACGAAGGTGACGTAACGGATCCAGGCGATCTCGATCACCGGCAGCGTGCGGCTGACGTATTTCGTCAGGGTGTCGGACAGGGCGAACAGGATCGTCGACAGGACGATCAGCCCGATGCCGCGCAGCGGGGTGTTTGTGCTCAGGAGCGACGCTCCCGGGCCGGGCCTGGAAGCATTCATCGCTGTCGCAGCGGCCGCCCGATGCGTGACGGCCCGATGCGTGACGGCATGACAGCCCCTCCGCGGCGGGGCGAACTGTCGGCCGGGCGGGGGCACGGGTCAACCACCCGCTATTCGCGCGCCCCGCCGGCATCGCCTATGATCGAGTCAGGTCCGGAGTTGATGGGGTGACAAGACGTGGCTTCCGCGGTGGCCAGGGGCTGAGGGTGCCGGCTGCGCCATGACCCGGCTGCGGGTACGCGTGCGCGGCACGGTGCAGGGCGTGGGGTTCCGGCCGCATGTGTGGCGGGTGGCCGCCGCGCTGGGCCTGACCGGCTCGGTGCGCAACGACGCCGGGGGCGTGCTGGCCGAAGTGCAGGGCGCGCGCGCGGGGGAATTCGTCGAGACCCTGCGGCGCGAGGCGCCCGGTCTGGCGCGGATCACTGCCATCGAGGCCGCGCCGGCGGCCGAGGTGGCGGGCGAGGCCGCGTTCGTCATCCTCGAAAGCGCCGGCGGGCGGGTGGTGACCTCCGTGGGTCCGGACGCCTGCACCTGCCCGGATTGCCTGGCCGAGATGTGCGACCCTGCCGACCGGCGCTGGCGGTATCCGTTCCTCAATTGCACCAACTGCGGCCCGCGCTTCACCATTACGCGCCACCTGCCGTACGACCGCGCCAACACGGCAATGTCCGTCTTCCCGCTCTGCCCGGACTGCCGGCGCGAATACGCCGACCCCGCCGACCGGCGCTTCCACGCCGAGCCGATCGCCTGCCCGGCCTGCGGGCCGCATTTGTCGCACGATATCGCCGATGTGCTGGCGGCATTGCAGGCGGGGCGCATCGTGGCGCTGAAGGGGCTCGGCGGCTTCCATCTGCTGTGCGACGCCACCAACCCGGCCTCGGTCGAGCTGCTGCGCACCCGCAAGGAACGCGGCGGCAAACCCTTCGCGGTGATGGCGCTGAACGTCCCGAGCGCGGAACGCTGGACGCGCATATCGGCGGCGGAACGGGGCGCGCTCGAATCGGTCGAGCGCCCCATCGTGCTGCTGGAACGGCGCACGGCGGCCCCCCTGCCCGAGGCCTTGGCGCCGGGGCTGGACACGCTCGGCCTCATGCTGCCGGCGGCGCCGCTGCATTTTCTGCTTTTCCACGAGGCAGCGGCCCGACCCGTCGGCACGCACTGGCTCGGGGCGCCCAATGACCTCCTGCTGGTGGCCACCAGCGCCAACCCGGGTGGCGAACCCCTGGTGATCGACGACGCCGACGCCCGCGCGCGCCTCGGCGGCATCGCCGACCTGGTGGTGACCCACGACCGCGCCGTGGTGACCCGCTGCGACGACAGCGTGGTGCGCCTGATCGACGCCGCCCCACGCTTCCTGCGCCGCGCCCGCGGCTTCACCCCGCGCGCCATCGCGCTGGCGCGGGAAGTTCCCCCGGTGCTGGCGCTGGGCGGCGTGCTGAAGGCCACGGCCTGCGCCACCCGCGGCGCCGAGGCGGTGCTGTCGCAGCACGTCGGCACCCTGGACAACGCCGCCACCCTTGGCTTCCTCGGCGAAGCGGCGCACCACCTGCTGGCCCTGCTGGACACCGCGCCCGTGCTGGTGGCGCACGACCTGCACCCGGACTTTCCCGCCCGCCGGCTGGTCGAGCGGCTCGACCTGCCCGTGCTCACCGTGCAGCACCACCACGCCCACGCCGCCGCGGTGCTGGCCGAGCACGGCGTAACCGCGCCGGCCCTGGCCGTGGTGCTCGACGGTTTTGGCCATGGCAGCGACGGCGGCGCCTGGGGCGGCGAACTCCTGCGCCTGGACGGCGCTGCGTTCCGTCGCCTCGGCCACCTGCGCCCGCTCTCCCTGCCCGGCGGCGACATGGCGGCACGCCAACCCTGGCGCATGGCGGCGGCGGCGTTGCATGCGATGGGACGCGACGACGAGATCGTGGCCCGGTTCGGGGCGCAGGCGGCGCCGGTGGCGGGGCTGCTTGCCGCCGGCCGGGTGCCCCTCACCAGCTCCTGCGGCCGCCTGTTCGACGCCGCCGCCGCGCTGCTCGGCGTGCTGCGGGTCAGCAGCTACGAGGGCGAGGGGGCGATGCGCCTGGAATCCCTGGCCAGCACGCCGTGCGCGCTGGAGGGTGGCTGGCGGCTCGACGGTTTTGTTCTCGATTTTCTGCCCCTGCTGGACCGCCTTCGCACCTGCGCGCCTGACGAAGGGACGAACCTGTTCCACGGCACGCTGGCACGGGGCATCGTCGCCTGGGCGATCGCGGCCGCGGCGCGCGAAAGTTTGGACACGGTGGCGCTCGGCGGCGGCTGTTTCATCAATCGCGCCCTGGCCGAAGGCGTCGCCGGCGGGCTGCGGGAGGCCGGGCTGCGGCCTCTGCTGCCGCTGCAAGCGCCCGCCGGCGATGGCGGCCTGAGCCTGGGACAGGCCTGGATCGCGGCGTCGGGCGCCGGGTAATGCCAAGCCGCAAAAGGATTGCCGCGCCGCTGCAAAGACGGTGGATACCCGGGCCAAGCCCGGGCAGAACGGGAAAGGTCGATCTTTCCGCGAGCTGGCGGAATTGCTCGCCAACAAAGACCCGGAGCGCTTCCTGCTTGTCTGGAAGCGCTCCGGGACCGCTGGCATGAGCAGAAAACAAATCCATTCCTGCCCCGAATCGCTTCCCCGGTAAGCGGTGGCGCGATCCGCCGAGGCCTGTAGGTGGAGCGGCCCCCCATTCGACCGGACAGGCGGCGCAACCCGTGCCGGCCCAGGCTTACGCCTATGCCGAATGAACCGAAGACCGTCGAAATCATCACCGGCCGTGGGCGGCGGTCGGCAGGGCAGTTGGCGCCAGCAAATGCCGCATCATCAGCGCAACGGATGCGGTAAGCCGCTCCTTGTCCTTGACGCAAATGACGTGTTTGCGGATAGCCCAATCGTTGGAGATGTCGACACGTCGCGCAACGCCGCCGATTTCGGACTCGTTGACGACGATTTCGGGCAACACCGCGACGCCGAAGCCCGCTCTCACCATGGCTTTTGCCGATTCGAAGCTCATGACCTCGATACAGACCTTGAGCATGAATCCCGATTGCTCGGCAGCTCGCGCCACCAGCATCTGCAGCGAACTTCCGGTTTCCATGCCGATGAAGTTGCTGTCGCGCAGCTCATTGAAGTCTACGGCCCGGCGGCGGGAAAGCGGATGGTCGACGGGTATGACCGCCACCAGCCGGTCGTGACGATACGCCAACACGTCCAGGAACGGCGGGATGTCCATGTGGCTCGGCAGGATGCCGATGTCGGCAAAGCCGTCGATAACCGATTCTATGACGTCGGAACTCGTTTCCTCCCGCAGGACGATGCGAACATCGGGATACATGACAATGAACTGCGACAGTTGATCCGGCAGAAACTGAAAAACAGCAGACGTGTGGGCATGTATCCGGACCTGCCCCTTTATGCCGCTGGTGAACGCGCCGAGTTCCGCTGCCATCTGGTCGATATTGTTGATAATTGCAACGGCATGGCGGACCAGCACTTCACCGGCCGGTGTCGCCGACACCCCTCGAATGCTACGGTAGAACAACTCGGTGCCGATTTCGGCCTCCAGCGCATGGATCCGCTTGCTGATCGCGGAGGGGGCAATGTGTTCGCGTTCGGCGGCTTTGCTGATATTGCCAAGGTTGTAGACGGCCAGGACAATACGAAGCGTCGTCAAATCCGGCCTGATCAAGCCACCCTGCTCCCTCGACCCGTTGGGAATGTCGGTTCGGTGCCAGAACTTGCCCGATGGCGATAGACCCGTAGAATATTACGTAGCGACCGCATCCGACGCAAGAACCATGTCGCGCCTGCCCCAATCCTGCGGCCCAGCCAACGCGTCTTGCGGCACCGACGGTGGCTTGTGGGGCTTCGGCGGCCGGAACGCCGATTTCCGCGCCGGGGTGGCCGAGTAACCGGGGACGCATACAAACATTCGCAACCTTTTGTAATCGTTCGTTTTCGCGCTGCCCGATCCTCACTCCCCCGCCGTTCCTGGCCCTCCTTGCGTTCTGCGAGGGGGGACGTGCCGAAGCGATGCTGTTCGCTTCGGCAACGCCGCCATACGGTTCCCCGGTCCAGCCAAGGATTATACCATGGGCAGCGCAACGTTTCGACTGGTGGTTATGCCGGGCGACGGTATTGGTCCGGAAGTCATGGACGCGGCCATTGCCGTGCTCGGGGCCATTGAAGCGCGTCATGGCATCACGTTCGAAAAGGAGACCGTGCAGGGCGGAGCCGGCCAGTACAAGGAAACTGGTGAGGCCATGACCGAGGCAGGCTATGCAGCCGCGGAACGGGCCGATGCCATTTTGTTCGGCGCAATGGGCCTGCCGAACATCCGTCACCCCGACGGCACCGAGCCGGCACCGCAGCTGGACCTTCGCTTTCGCATGAAGCTCTATGCCGGGCTGCGGCCTATCCGCGCCATTCCGGGCGTGCCCTTGGTGCTGGCCTCGCCCCGCGCCAAGGAGATCGATTTCGCCCTGGTCAGGGAATCCACCGAAGGACTGTTTGCATCCCGCGGCAAGGGCGTAATGGAAGGCGACCGGGCGGCCCGGGATACGATGGTGATTACACGCGACGTCACCGAACGGCTGTCGCGATTCTCCTTTGATCTCGCCAAGCGGAGAACGACCCGCCATCGCAGCAAGGGGCCCAGGGGGACCGTCACACTGGTGGACAAGTCGAACGCCTTCCTTTCGTTCGCCTTCATGCGCAAGATCTTCTTCGAAATCGCCGCGCACTATCCCGACGTCGATGCGCGGCAACACTCGGTCGACGCCATGGCGCTCGACCTGGTTCGCCGGCCCTGGGATTTCGATGTGCTGGTGACCGAGAACATGTTCGGCGACATTTTGTCCGACCTTGGCGCGGGCCTTGTCGGCGGCATGGGCTTTGCGCCGTCGGGCGATATCGGCGACGAGCACGGCGTGTTCCAACCATGCCATGGGAGTGCGCCGGACATCGCGGGCAAGGGCATAGCGAACCCGGTCGCCATGATCCTGTCGGCGGCCCTTATGCTGGATTGGCTCGCACAGCGCACCGCCAACCCGCGCTGCGCGGAGGCGGCGGAGGAAATCGAAGACGCCGTGGACGCGGCTTTTGCCTCGGGCTCGATCCGGTCCTACGACATCGGTGGACAGGACGGCACGCAGGCGGTTGCGAAAGCGGTCATCGAGCGGCTGGGGGTGGCGACTGGCGCGTGAAGAATGCCCGGGCGTTGGGGAGAAATCCCCAACGGTTCTCGTAAAACGACAATTGCTGAGGAGGAAGTTCAGGCAATGGCACTTGCAGACGTAAAAGCTCTCACCTTCGACGTATTCGGCACCGTGGTTAACTGGCGCGACAGCGTTGCCCGTGAGTCGCAGGCCATTCTCGCGCCCAAGGGATACGTGAAGGATTGGCATTCGTTCGCCGACCGCTGGCGCGCACGCTATCAGCCCGCCATGGACAAGGTGCGCAACGGCCAGCGGCCCTGGGTGAAGCTCGATGACCTGCATCGGGAAAACCTCGTCGACCTGCTGGAGGAATTCAAGATCTCCGGGCTGAGCGCCGCAGAAATGGAGCATCTCAACTACGCCTGGCGGCGGCTCGATCCGTGGCCTGATGCCGTTGAGGGGTTGACCCGCCTGAAACGAAAGTTCATTATCGCAACGGGTTCCAATGGCAACATTGCCCTTATGGTGAATTTGGCCAAGTATGGTAGCCTGCCGTGGGATGCAGTTCTCGGAGCCGAGGTCGCGCAGTCCTACAAACCCTTGCCGGAAGCCTACGACCGCTCTGCCGCTGCGCTCAACCTTGCGCCGGAGCAGTGCATGATGGTTGCGGCACACAATGCCGATCTGCTCGCGGCGCGCGCGCGTGGCTACCGGACTGCCTACGTCGATCGTCCACTCGAGGACGGCCCCAACAAGACGAAAGATCTGAAAGCCGAACACGACTTCGACGTGATCGCCGACGACTTCATCGACCTCGCTGCCAAGCTCGGTTGCTGACCTGGATCGGCGGCTGGCGGTTGCTTTCAACCAGTTTGACCGAACATCTGCGGGACTATCGCGAGCTTGGCTGCACCAGCGGCCAGGCTCGCTCCTGAACCAGGGAGCCCACGCGGGAAGGCGCCCCGCCGATCACCAAAGAACCTAAACAACCACGAATGGCCCAGGAGGAACTTTTACGATGACAACACGTCTTTCAACAACCCGGCGGAGCATGCTCGGCCAGGCCGGGCTGGCAGTCGGACTGGCGCTTGGTGCCATGTCGGGTTCCGGCCGGGCGCAAACGAAGCCCTACCCGACGAGGCCCGTGCGGGTCATCGTTCCGTTCGCTCCCGGTGGCGGGACCGATCTGGTTGGCCGGATCGCCTGCGAGGGGCTCACGCGTGGGTTTGGGCAGAACTTCATCGTCGAAAACATCGACGGCGCGGCGACCCAGATCGGCACCGATCAGGCCGCCAAGGCTTCCAACGACGGCTATACGCTCCTCTTCGCTTCCTCCGACGGCATGTCGGTCCTGCCGGCCGTGAAGCCCAGCGTGCCATTCAAGCTCCCCGACGATTTCGAGTTCATCTCCGGCTTCGCCTCCAATCCGCTGGTCATCGGCGTCAATCCCAAGCTGCCGATCCACACGCTGGCCGAGCTTGCGGAATACGGCAAGGCACACCCCCATGAGCTCAAATACACCAGCTCCGGCACGGGGGCGGGTGGGCATGTGTGGGGCGCCTATCTCGCCAAGGTTGCTGGAATTGAAATGATCCACGTTCCCTATCGCGGCGGATCACCCGCTTTGATCGCGGTGGTGGGCGGCTTCGCCGAGCTGAGCCTCGTCTCCTCCGCCTCGATCATGTCCTACCTGACCGGAGGCACTCTGCGAGGGATCGCCACGACGGGCCGCAAGCGCATGGCCGCGTTCCCGTCCATACCGACGGTGACCGAGGCGGGAATGCCGGATCTCACGTTGGACATGTGCACTGGGCTCTATGCGCCCGCCGGCATGTCCGAGGCGTATCGGACGCTTCTGCGCAATCGCATCTCCGAGCAACTCAAGGAAGACGCGACGAAGAAGCGCCTTTTCGATCTCGGACTCGAGCCTTTCGACATCGGCGGGGCGGAATTCAAGAAATTCATGGCCGAGGATCTAGACCGGTGGCGTAATGTTACCAAGATCGTCAATGTGAGGATCGGTGCGTAAGGCCGTTCCTGGTTTTAGCTGTAACGATCCCTTTCCGTGCGCCGGAAGGGGATCGCTGCATTTCGAGTCCCATTATGATAGCGCAAGAAAAGCTGATAGGCGCTCCCGGTGCCTGCCACGCAGCCTGGACTTCCATATTCCATCGATCCTATTGTGGCCGCGGTGTGGTTTCCGCTGAAAGACCGCGGGTTGGAATGAGATTGGTTTGGGCAGGAACGCGAGGCAGGCAATGACGATGTTCAGGATCGCAGACAAGCGGCAATTCTGGTCCGGGTTCTTTTTCTTCTGTATCGGTGTCGGCGCGCTTGTGAAGCTGCCCGGTTACCTTGGAACGGCAGCCTCCATGGGTCCTGGCTATTTCCCGATGTTGCTGGGAATATGCCTTGTCATCTTCGGCGCGGGTTCAATGTTTTTTGGCGTTCGATCAACCGAAAAAATCGAGTTGGGGCCTGTCCCCTTTCTTCCCCTGATCATGATACTGGCCGGCATCGTGGCGTTTTCCTTCCTGTTGCGCCCGGTTGGGCTTGTTGTCGCGTTGTTCTTCCTGGTCGGCCTGAGCTGCTATCATTTAGTAAGAACTCATCCGTTTCGAGTGCTGCTGACATACCTGTTCCTTTTGGCACTGACGTGGTTTGTTTTCATATACGTCATCCAGCTCCCCATCGAGCTGATACGGCAATGACACGCCTCGGAATGGATAAGTAAAATGGAACTCCTGCAGAACCTGCATCTTGGATTTTCCGTCGCCCTCGCACCGGTCAACGTGCTGTTCTGCCTGATCGGCGCGGCCGGCGGAACGCTGGTCGGGATCCTGCCCGGCATCGGCCCAATTACGGCAATAGCCATGCTGCTGCCGCTGACCTTCAAGATGCCGGCGATCGGCGCGCTCATCATGTTGTCGGGCATCTATTACGGTGCTCACCATGCCGGCTCCACGACCGCGATCATGCTGAACATGCCCGGGGAGCCGACGTCTGTCGTCATTTGCCTCGACGGGCACCCAATGGCACGGGCCGGGCGCGCGGGCCCTGCGCTCTGCATCTCGGCACTTGGGTCGTTCTTTGCGGGCTGCGCGAGCATCGTCGCGATCGCCGGGCTCTCACCATTGCTGGCCGAAATGTCGATGATGTTCGGTCCGGCGGAATATTTCTCGACCATCGTCATGGCGCTGGTGACAGCGTCGGTGCTGACCAACGACAAGCGCTTGACGACTCTCAGCATGTCGGTCCTTGGGCTGCTTCTGGGCTGCGTCGGCACCGATCTGACAACCGGTGACGAACGCTACACATTTGGCATCCCGGCATTGACGGACGCGGTCAATTTCGTCGCCGTCGCGGTCGGCCTGTTTGCGTTCACGGAAGTCATCATGAACGTCGGCTTCCCGGTGCAACGCGCACTGGCCATGGCCAAAGTCACGGGCCTGTTCCCGACCCGGAAGGACCTGAAGGAGTCGTGGAAGCCGGTGCTGCGCGGGACCGCGCTCGGCGGATTCCTGGGTATCTTTCCTGGCACCGGTCCACTCCTGAGCTCATTCGCTTCGTACGCAATGGAGCGCCAGCTGGCGAAGGATCCGAGCCGCTTCGGGCAGGGTGCGATCGAGGGAGTCGCGGGGCCGGAAGCGGCAAACAACGCCGCTGCCCTCACGCATTTCATCCCGATGTTGACGCTCGGGATCCCGGCGGGCGCG